>CAZQXY010000273.1:0-2500 GCA_964597455.1 uncultured Desulfovibrionaceae bacterium | reverse complement strand
GAAACACTAGGGGACAAAGGAAACTGCGACAGCGAGAAACGTCCCCTCTGTCGCAAACGCTCAGGATGACAATTCAGGGCTTTTTCAGTGGTCTCAGAACCGTCCCCTTTGTCGCACCTCGCTGTCGCACTATTCTTCCAATTCCTCCGCGGCTAGAAGGGCGGCACCCAGTGCGCCCACCATCTGCGGATCATCCGGCACCGTTACTTTAATCCCCAGGCTTTCTCCCAACACCTCCCGAAGAGCGGTATTTTTTGCGACGCCTCCGGTCATCATCAGCTCTTCTTCCACGCCTACGCGCCGCGCCATGCTTATCGTGCGCTCCACAACTGAATAAATAATACCCTTAATTATCTCTTCCAGTGGGTGCCCCTCGGCAATAAGGGAGACAACTTCGGACTCGGCGAAAACAGTACACATGCTGCTGATATGTGCTATTTTAAGGGCAGGCGGTGCGGGACGGGACATTTCTTCCAAATCTGTTTCCAGAGCATTAGCCATTACTTCGAGAAAGCGACCCGTTCCAGCGGCACATTTCTCATTCATTACAAAGTCAACTACTTTTCCCTGAGGGCTAAGACGAATAACCTTGCTATCCTGGCCTCCGATGTCAATTACTGTACGTACCTCAGGATTAAGGTAAAAAGCTCCTTTACCATGACAGCTTATCTCTGTAATCTTTTTATCGGCAAAGGGAGCGCTAACCCTGCCATACCCGGTGGCTACAATGTACTCCAGATCGTCCCTGGACAGCCCGCTATCTTCCAGGGCCATTTGCATCGCCTTTTCTGCAGCCAACTTGCTATTTGCCCCTGTATTGACAATAACTGCAGCAAGCATTTCCCCTTTATCAAGAATCACCACTTCCGTCGACAAAGATCCGATATCAATTCCAGCAACCGGCAAAAAAATCCCTCCCAATTAAATCTTTATATAAAAATACAGCTTATACCCTGCGCCTGTGTCACGGAGTTGTATTTTGCACAGGCTCAGGACAGCATCTCCAAAAAACCGTCAATTCTGGTCTGAACCTGACCGGAGGCATAATTACGGCTATCCACACAGTCTCCGTCCAGCACCAGAAACGGCAATCCTTCCTCCTGCAAAGATCTGCGGATAATATTCAAAGAACCGTTGCTCTGGCGGCAGCCCCAGTGTGAAAAATGAATCACACCATCGACTTTATAACACCGCGCGAGCTCTTTGATTGTCTTTATCCGACGATCGATATGACCGTAATTAAAATGCGAAAGCATACGGTAAGCTATGTACTCCAGGGGGTTGCCAATATCTCCGGGTTCCCAGTAAACATGACTAAAATCCTCAAACACCAACTTCGCCCCATTTGCTTCGAGGTAGTCCATTATCCCGTTCTGATAAAAGGGCGGCAGATGCAGCCATAACAGCCTGTAACGCAAGGATGCTTCCTCACCTTTGCTGTTTTGACTTTCTTTAATCTTTCTTTCCAGCTCTGCCGCCAGAGTTTCATAGATTGCGGGTGCCACCCTGCTCCCCAGGCCGGTGAAATAGAGATAGAGGTATGCAAAAGCATCTTTCGATCTGAGGGGGGAATAAGGGTGCCTGCGAAGTTCGTTTACTTTAAGCATTGCCCGGCGGGCTTTTTCGGTATTGCGTACAGCCTCTGCCAATTTTTCTGCCCGCAACCTTGTACCCGCAACTTCTTCCAGCAGGGTAATCATTTTTTGAAGCTGCCGGGTTACATACAAAAGGGCATTGCCGTTATTATCCAGCGGTGTATCTAGAAGGATAAATGGGCGATTATAACGCTTGGCCAGATTGTTAAACATAAAAACGCCCCCCTCACATAGATGGGAACTGACGCAAAAGGCAGACGGAACCGGATAATAACTTGAGAAAAGCCCCCCCATCGCACAACGGTGGAAAGAACAGTTGTCCCTGCTCCACCACCTGCTCTCGGCCTCCTCCAGAAAATTATGCTGAAACCCCAAAGAAGCTATCACAGCAGAGAGCACTTCCGGGGAAAAGGAGACAATATCGAGGGCATGCAACAGCTCCGTGGGGAAAAAAGCGCTGGTCCAGACGTGCGGCGAGCGGCCTTTGAAGATTTTTCTGACCTGCTCCAGCCCGTACTCCGTCGTCATCGCAGCGGATCTGTAAGAAAACTTCAGCAGGTTGCACCTCACCATCGCTTTTCCTAAAGAATAAATAAACGGCAGGCGGAACATTGCCGGCGCTTTGCCCTTAATGATTTTATTCTTTATAAACTCCAGCATAATCTATTTCCCTTTCAGCCGAGCATTTCCAGGAAAGCAGAGATACGGGTGCGCATTTGACCTGTTATTCCCACATGTTCTCCTTCCAAAACAAGCAAAGGGATATCAGGCAGTTTTTCTTTTAATAACTGGCCGTAATAGTACCAGGGATCGCAAAATTTCTGGCAATAAAAAATTACTCCATCAATATGAACTGCGCTGAGTATTTTTTCTATTTCTTCCAGTTTTTCATAAGCTTGCGGCAT
>CAZQXY010000272.1:0-2506 GCA_964597455.1 uncultured Desulfovibrionaceae bacterium | reverse complement strand
CTGCGCAAAGATCCGGAAGCAGTATCAAAATGCCTTGATTGGTTAAAGGATATAAAAGATATAAAGGAAATAAAAGGGGTATAATCCTGCTTCCTGCGTTTGTTGTTAACTTGGCTCATCCAGGTTAGGTTAGAAAGGTGTAGTTTATTAGTGGGTGCCCGGCTGCCGGGTAATGTCTCTTCTCTGTTCCCATTTACGTACGGGATGCCTGTGCCATTGTTTATATCCTTCTAATTCTTCATCAGTTAAAAAGATGTCCCCCCACAAATAGACCGCAGGAGCAGGCAAAGTCCTGGCTCCCAGAACATCTCCCCTGTAGATCTCTTCGATTGTTTTAAGACCATAGAACCGGAACAGTATTTTGATCTGCTCCAGGGTCCCCCTGGCCAGCACCTCCAGGATGATCGTTTTTTTCATCCTATCTGTATCCATTAAAGCAGTATCGTAATTCCAGAAAACTGTTTTAAATTCTTCAGGAAGTTTCATCGCCTGGCTCTCCCATACAATATTCAGAAAGATATTCACAAACCTTTGTGTTTAAATAGCTTTCTATTTTTTCCAGGGTTATTGTTTTGTCGAAAAGCAGCTGTTCGGTTTCTTTTTTGTCGTAAATATCTTCAGTATATTTAAGTTGTTGAAGAAACAGCTTCCCGGAAAAGACTGTTTCTCCTTCTAAAATGTACTTCTGCCCACATTCCTTTATAATACGTTTAATATTTATATTATTTTGGGATAAGAGGTAATATAAATCTACATAGTCTCTAAATGATGTCCTTCTCCCTATAGTATAAGCTTTCATTAGAGCAATCTCTTCTGGTGAAGCTAATTTAAGCCCTGAGAGACGGGCATCAATATTTCCCCCGTTAATAAAGTCGTTTATAATTCTAAAGGGATAAGATATAAAGCTGGTTTTAATATCCATAATCTTTATATCTATTTGATCAGTCTTTCTAAAAACTATGTTTGCCTGCCCGGCAACGACAAAATTGTTTAACCAGCTGGTTATTTTTTTAGTGTCAATATTGCCCGGTGTAAAAAAATCCAGATCATTTGACCTGCGATGTTTGATTTTCATGGCTAAAGCTGTACCCCCTGCCAGGTAGTATCTTTCCATAAATTTTTCCTGGCTTAACAGGCAGCAGATCTCCAGCATCTTCTTATCGATTACTGCATCGGGCATGGCAAAAAGCTCCTTTGAAAAAACAGATATATATTTATTATGTAACTGCTCAGGGGTTGATACTTTATTATATCATATTGTTTACCATATTTATACAGAATATTTTGCAGGTTTTGCAGGTTTTGCAGGTTATTTTATTGGCTTGCAAGAAATGCTTCCGGTAGCGAGGTGGGGTCAGGTATGCAATTATCATTTAATCGTCGGCCACGGTAACGATGTGGTATTTTCCCTCCATCCATTTAAGCTGTAACCCCAGGGCTTCTGCCAGAGGATGCATGGGGACGTAGGTGGTGTTGTTGATAAGATAGGCCTCAAATTCAAGGGGACGGCCATCCAAAGTGCCCTCTACGCGGCGCTGGATCTTGGGCAGGGCTTTGCCACCCACGTTGTCAGCTGGATTTGAATTTGTCAGGTTTGCCGGGTCTGAAGGTATTACCAGGTTTGTCGGCACTGCGGGACCCACCGGGGTTGTTGGGCCTGCGGGGCTTATTGGGGTTGTTGAATTTACCGGGTTTGTCAAGCTTAAGGTGCTTCCCAGGGCGTTCAGACGCTTTTCGATGTCGTGTTTGAAGTTCTTCCAGGCTGCCCAATTATTCACCATAAGGATGCGCGGACAGACCTTCCCACTCCAGTCCCAGTGGCGGCGCAGGCGCCCTGCACCCAGGCCCAGATGGCGCAGTAAACCTGCAATAAGCTCAGCCGCGTTCTCCAGGGTCTTCGTCCGGTTGCCGCTTTCGCAAATTTCTATGGCTATTGATTTGCGGTTGCCGGGACCGTTCCCTCCGTCCCCGGCATGCCAGGCCGCCTCGTCCAGGGGGATGGCTTCTACAGCTTCCCGCTCGTCGATGCAGATGTGCCAGGAGGCAGTCCTCTTGTTAGAGGGGTTGGTTAGCCATGCCCGCTCCTGCCGGGCCGTGGAGCCGGGATTGGCGGTAGAGTGTACAGTTATATATTCCGGGACCAAGGGCAGCCCCGGGCGGCGGTTGTGCGGGGTATCCGCGGGGATGTGATCAACAATATAAATATAATTCGTTTTGTTCACTGTGCTCATGATGGTATTTTCCTTCTTTATATAGCATCTTATTTTATAATATTCTGTAACAGCTCGGGGTGTTCGGATTTAACACACGCCTCCCCTATCGTTGCAACGCGGGAAGCGTGACAAAGAACCGTCTTCTGTCACTAACATAAGACCTGGCGCGGAGCACTTGCCTGTCTTTCTTCAGAAGGCTGTTAAGCCATTCGCGATAAGATTGATTATTCCTTCTTTTTGCAAAGTTTATAACACGATGCATGCTATGATCTTACAAACTGGTAGGAAAGGAA
>CAZQXY010000271.1:0-2545 GCA_964597455.1 uncultured Desulfovibrionaceae bacterium | reverse complement strand
TTAAATTGGCTATGACCTTGGTCGGCAAAGACGCTTACCTCCATAACAGAGTCCCTCTGCTAGCCAATGCCGATGACTATAACCCGATTAGCGGTTTAGCAGAGAGACATATCAAAGGATACGAAAACTTTATTTGACAAAGCACCGCCTAAGGAGTACAAAATTGGTCTTTGCCCGTAACCGTTTTCTATAGGTTTCAAAGGTATTCTCGCTTTGCTGATTGCATTTTGCCAACAAATAGTTTTTTTAGTATTATTTCTGGAAGGTGTTTTATTTTGCCTAAACACGATTCACTTGAACGTGATATATATGTCACTGGAACCCTCATCTGGTACTACTATATCTGCAAACGGGAAGTTTGGTTAATGGCGCATCAAATCAACCCCGACCAGGACGACTCTAATCTAGATTTGGGGCGGTTTATTCATGAGCATTCTTACCAGAGGGATAAAAAAGAAATCAGTGTCGGCCATATTAAGCTGGACATTCTTCGTCATGATAAGGGGCGGCTGGTTGTCGGGGAAGTAAAAAAGAGTTCTAAATTTGAAACAAGCGCAACCATGCAGCTGGCCTTTTATCTTCTTGAATTAAGGCAAGCGGGGGTAGAGGCCGTGGGGGAGCTTATGTTCCCGAAAGAAAAGAAAAAAATCAAGCTTGAGCTAAACGATAAACTTATTTCAACTCTGGAAGAAGCTAAAAAAGATATTCTGAGAATTATCTATCAGGATGCCCCTCAGGCACCCCAAAAAATAGCTTTTTGCCGCAACTGTGCCTATGCGGAATTTTGCTGGGCTTAAAAGGGGTCTGGGAAACGGTGCAATTTTTGTGCAATATTGGTAAAGGAGTACAGTGCCATGTTAGCATTGTTTCTTGACGAGAGCGGTGTTTTCGAGAAAAAGGAAGAGCCGGTTCTTTTAAACGCAGGTTTGGTATATAAAGGCCCGGAATTAGATCGGGATATCCAAGGTTTGCATAATTTTTTTAACAAGCTTTGCAACCAATATGGATTGGTTTTTCCCGATGGGCTGCATAGCAGCGATATTCGTAAACATAAAAGTGCAGTACAGGAAAAATTTTTTAATTTTTTGGCGCAGCAAAAAAACTGGGCCATAATCGGCATTGTCGGGGGCGACTATGAACAGGATAGGCGCTCCAACGTTGTCCGTGATGAAATAGCAAGCAATCTTTATCGGAATATGTTGGTGCGCCTCTTGGATAATTTTTTGCATTACAGTTCTTTGCCCGAAAAAGAACGGATGACTCAGCTAAACATAGCCAGCAGAGTCGCAGTTATAAGCAGTGAAGAAGGCGAACGTCACCAGCAGTATAAAAAACTGGGCTATGGTTCGAAAAAAAACCCTGATGGCAGCGTTCGGTATTATCTAATTGATGAACGTGTCATCGGTGCAGTCCTGGGGCAACTCTATAAGGAGAGGGTAAACCCTCCCCCTTTGGATTTTCAACTAAGGGTGGAAAGCATCTATAGGGACAAAAATGTTGGTTTAATGGCTGCCGATCTTGTCTGCAACTACTTGTATGCGCAGGGTAAGCATAGGGAAGATGATATGGGCTTAAAAAGAATAGTGGCAAACCTGCAGGATTTTAAACTGAACAGTTATCTATGGGCTTATGACCAGGTGGATAATCGGTGGAGGGATTTAAATAATCTTCATCGTGAGGGTAATATCTTTGAGTTTCTAGCTCTGCGCAACAAGATTTTAACCGAAAACTCCGGTATTGCTCGCTACTATGCGGGGCGCTGGATGCCAAGCCCGCCCAGGATAACCATACCTCGTCTGGAAAAGGCAATAGCTGTTTTAAGCGAAAGAAGAAAGAACCCTAATGTAAGCTATTACCAGGAAATGCAGATAGCTGAAGAACTAACCAGTCTGGCTGCACAGGATCAGGACAAGCTTTCCACAGAGAATATTTATCATTTATATGATCTTATGCTTCAGCTAAATAATCACATGGGTAATCCGGGGATAGCCTTGGACTATGGTAAAAAGGCCATACGGGGACTTGAACGGCAGCCTCGCACTCCTGAAAATTATCGCTTTCGTTTGGAAACCCGCCTGCGTATGTCGGGCGTAGAGACAAATCGTTTTCATTTCAAGGGGGCAATAACAATTCTCCAAGAAGAGCTTGCCCCCCGTTTGGAGTCTCGTTTAAGTCAAGGGGAAGATGATTTTGGGCCGTTGATCGATCCCGCATTGGGGAAATGCTATGGTGCAAAATTATGCCTTTTTGGAAAAGAATGGGGATGCCTTAGATTTATTTATAAGATCTCTAAAGCATTTTGCGAGTGACTACGGAAACATGGAGATTACCATTACGCATATTTTGCATCTGGCATTGGCCATGGAAAGCATGGAGCTGTTTGAGCATTATGCGCCTGATTTTTTCCATGACCCTGTTGTTAACAGCGGGAATCCCCGCTATGAGGGAGCCCCCCATATTTCTTCAATGGCAGATGGCAGGGGAAAGGATAGCCTTTTGCTGCTTGGGCATCGTTGGAATGATGCGTTGGAAAGCAAGAACCCCT
>CAZQXY010000270.1:0-2549 GCA_964597455.1 uncultured Desulfovibrionaceae bacterium | reverse complement strand
AACGCTCAGGATGACAATTCAGGGCTTTTTCAGTGGTCTCGGACGGGTTCCATCGTCTCCCCAAGGCCAGGTATCTTTTACTGCATGTCGCTTATCTCCGCTTCCCCGCGGCTGGCTGCGGCAATACGGCCGGGCAGGTCCTGCACATTGCGCATCGGCACCTCTATTTCCAAAAGGACCTCCTGCCCGTAGTTAAAGCGCAGTATTTCACCACCTGCAGTCTCCACTTCCCTGATGGCACCCCCCAGGTAATCGTATGGAACGCGGATCCTTAGCCTGGACTTGAATTCCCTGGTGCAGATACGGGCGGCATCCACCCCGGACTCCGCACAGGAGCGGTAAGCGCGCACCAGACCCCCGATACCCAGCTTCACACCGCCGAAGTAACGGGTTCCCACGACAATTACGTTAGTGATATCCGCCTTCTCCAGCACCCCCTGCATGGGAGGACCTGCCGTGCCGGCCGGCTCCCCGTCGTCGTCACTGCGGGCCAAAAGGTTATCCCCCATTCCCAGGCGGTAAGCATAAGCATGATGCGTGGCGCCCGGCAGCTCCTCTTTGACAGTGCTGAGAAATGAGCGGGCATCGCTCTCCTCGCTGCAGGATAACAGGGAGGCATAAAACCTGCATGCCCCCACGGCAATCTTTGTTCTGACGGGAGCCTCAATGGTTTTGTAACTGTAATATAATTTAGTATTAGGTTTGGAAGCAGATTTGGAATCAAAATCTGAACCTGGATTGGATCCTAAACTTGATCCTGAACCTGAACCTAAATTTGTTCCTGAACCTGGGCTTGAGCCTGAACCTGGGCCTGGGCCTGAATTTGATCCTGAATCCGGACTGTACATGCTATTATTCCCTTTCTCCCCCGGTAAAAGACCTCCAGTAGCGTAATCTTTCTTTTATTTCCTTTTCACAGCCTTCATCACTCGGGCGGTAAAACGTTTTCCCTTCCATCCCCTCCGGCAGGTAGTGCTGCAGGATATAGTGCCCGGGGAAATCGTGGGGGTAGAGGTAGCCTTCCCCGTGCCCCAGTTTGGAAGCCCCCTTGTAGCCAGTCCCCCGAAGATGCGGAGGCACCCTCCTGTTCGAAGCATTTTTTACCTCGGCTATTGCCTCGTTAAGGGCCATATAGGCGGCATTGCTCTTGGAGGCGGAAGCCAGATAAGCCGTAGCCTGAGCCAGCGGTATGCGCCCTTCCGGCATGCCCACCTGTTGCACGGCCTGGGCCGCAGCCACGGCCAGGGGCAGGGCATGCGGATCAGCATTGCCGATATCTTCACTGGCGCTGATAATGAGACGGCGCGCAATAAAAAGGGGGTCCTCCCCGGCTTCCAGCATTCTCGCCAGCCAGTACAAGGCGGCATCGGGAGCGGAACCCCGAATCGATTTAATGAAAGCCGAGATAATATCATAATGATAATCCCCACCGTAATCATACTTCAGGTTCCGCCGCTGCATGGCGTTTTTGACCTGCTCCAGGCTAAGCCTGCGGCCAACCTTTTCAGGAACTTCCCCATACTTTACATTTTGCTCATCCTTACCCCTGCTCTCATCCTTACCTTTACCTTTATCCTTGTCCCTGTCCTTATCACTGTCCTTATCACTGTCCTTATCCCAAAAGGCAAAATTAACTGCGGAGATCTCCAGGGCATTCAGGGCAATTCTCGCATCACCATCAGCCATCTGAACCAGGTAGTCAAGGGCATCCCCGGAAATATCCAGGTGATACTTCCCCAGGCCCCTTCCCTCGTCTTTTAGAGCCCTGAACAGCAGTTGCTTAACCGCTGCAGGAGGCAGGCTTTCAAAGGTAAAGAGCAACGAGCGGGATAAAAGCGGCGGGATGATTGAGAAAAAAGGATTTTCGGTAGTGGCGCCAATAAGGTAGACCAGGCCTTCCTCCACTGCAGGAAGCAGTGCGTCCTGTTGTGCCTTGTTAAAACGGTGGATTTCATCAATGAAGAGAATGGTTTTCTTATCCCAGCCGGCCTGATTTTCTTTTGCCTCCTCGACAACGGCGCGTACATCCTTGACACCGGCGGTGACAGCATTTAATCTTGCAAATCTGGCCCTGGTGTTTATGGCAATAATCCTGGCCAGCGCAGTTTTACCGGTGCCGGGCGGGCCATAAAAAATAAAGGAAGAAAATAGGTCTCCCTCTACAGCCCTGCGCAAGGGCATATTTTCTCCCAGCAGGTGTTCCTGTCCCACAAATTCGTCCAATGAACGCGGTGACATGCGCCGGGCAAGGGGCCCGTCCTTTTTCATTTTTTCTTCACGGGCATATGAGAAAATATCCAAAAGAAGCCTCCTCAGGAAAAATTAAGAAACCTTTAAAATGGCATGAGCATGCCTGAAAAACGGCATGAGCATACCTGGAAGCTGCGGGGACTAAATGGGAAGACGATGGAACCGTCCGAGACTACTGAAAAACTATGTTTTTGGCTAGCTATGCTTAAATCACTTTGAGAAAAGTTCAATGTTATCAGTAGTATAAAGATCCTTCGCTAACGCTCAGGATGACAATAACGCTCAGGATGACAATTCAG
>CAZQXY010000269.1:0-2551 GCA_964597455.1 uncultured Desulfovibrionaceae bacterium | reverse complement strand
TGTCCCCTTACCTTTTCCCCGTCCCCATGGCACCGCTCATTGCTAATTTTCGCTGTAGTGCTAATTAGCATAATGCTTAGAAATAATTATAAACTATACTTCTTGTTTTTGCACTTATCTATCTATACTGTTCCACCTCTTCTTCCCACTCTGGCGGGAATGACGGAAACTCAACGCCGTGCTTGTCGAGCACCGCCTTGTAGTTTAATATTGCCTCCTTACCAGGAAAACCCTTCTGCTCCATATTATCTACCCAGACTTTGACAACCTCTTCACTAAAAAGAGAATTCCAGCGCGCTGCTTCTTCCGCAGGCAACTCATAAAATTCCACACCTTCCGCGGCAAGGGAGTCGTTGACGTCTTGGATAACTTCTTCAGTCAGCCCTCCGGTAAGCCGGAAAGGATTGTGGGCTACCTCTTCCACAATGGCTTGCAGATCGGCAGGCATTTTTTCCCACGTGGCCTTATTCATGGCCACGCCTTCAGAAACACAACCGAAAGCGGCTACAACCGCATATTTCCCCAGCTCCTGCAGTTTATAGGCCTTATAAAGCATCGGGCAGGTAACAATTCCGTCAATAACACCCGTCTCCATAGACAAATATACATCTCCCAGAGGGATAAATACAGGCTCCGCTCCTAATGCTTGAATCATATAGGTATGCATGCCACCCCCAGATCTGATTTTTAAACCTTTTAAATCCTCCAGAGAGGTTACCTTTTGCCTGGTCCAGATAAAAGACGATACACATCCATTTAATGAGAGAAGTTTCACTTCTGAAAATTCAGGACTAAGCATGCGCTCATACATCTCATTGCCGATATCAACAGCAACATCCTTACCTAATACCTTGGCCGGCATGGAAAGGACATCAGTTAGCGGAAAACGCTCGGGTGTCCAGGTAGCTGTAAAATAGCCCATATCAGAAAGCCCGTCCAGTACGATATCGTAATGTTCAGCTCCTGCGCCCAGGGCCGCACCGTAGTACGTTGTATATGTTATGCGGCCGTTACTTCTTTTCTCCAACTCCTCCAGCATTGGTGTCCAGGCATGCTGGCACTCTTCACCGGCAGGGGGATGCCAGGTGCTAAATTTAATATTAAATACTTCCTGCTCTGCGGCCGGATCCCCAGTCTGTGTGTCTGCAGGCGGTGTGCCTGCCGACGGTGACGTCGTACAAGCTCCTGCAATCAACACTAGCATCAGCATCAAAACCAAAACGCTGCCGACTATTACTTTCCCTTGCTTCTTCATAAAAAACCCTCCTCTTAAATAAAATTGTAATCCCGACAATTAAATAAATGTACTCTACTGCTTCTTATTACTTCCCCCCTTCCCTGCTTCTGCTTTTCGTAAACCAAACCTACTATTCCCAGCGCGTGCAGACAGTTTTCTCATCCATGAACAACCTCATAGAAGCCATTCTCGATTTAGCAGATCCCACAAATGACTCCCTCCTTGAACCCAGAGGGAAAAAGGCAAAAGGCTGTGCCACAGCAATATTTACCCCTACATTACCCACGTTAACCTCGCGTATAAACTGCCGTGCGTTTTTACCGCTGCTGGTCAAAATACAGGCGGAATGTCCAAGATTCGTCTTGGTATTAATCCATTCGATAGCCTGTTCAAGGCTGTCACCTCTTATTAAGGACGCTACCGGGCCGAACGCTTCTTCTTTAGCCATAGTCATATCTACATTTACATCTTCGAGAATCGTAGGCCCCAGGAAATAACCGTTGGAATAATTCGATACTTTTGCCGTTCTGCCGTCTAAGACTATCTTTGCGCCCTCCGCAAGCGAATCTTCAATCCATTTTACAACCTTTTCTTTTCCCGCCAAAGTGGTAAACGGCCCCAGCTCGACTTCTTCGTCAAGCCCGTAGCCAAGCTTCATCGCCGCCGCAGCTTCTTTAAATTTTGCTTTTATTTCCTCGTATATGTCTCCAATAACAACGACATTATCTACACCGAGACAGCGCTGCCCGGTCATACCAAAGCAAGCGCGAAGCAGCCACTGGGAGGCCTGCTCAAGATCGGCATCAGGCATAATCACAACGTGGTTTTTACCGTTACCGTTAATGGAAGAAGTCTTTCCCAGCTCCCCGCAAAGCTTGAAAAGCTTCCAGCCAGCTTTATTGGAACCAATAAAACCAACACCTTTTATCTCGGGTTGGCGCAGTATTTGCTCGTTGATATTACGCCCTCCATGGACAAGGTTGATAACACCGGGGGGGAAACCCGCTTCCTGTGCTACACGGCAAACGTATTCAGCAGCTACGGGAGCCTGCCTGCTGGGACTCACGACGACTGTGCATCCGGCAGCAAGAGCATAAGGGACAAAGGATGACCAGGCGTGCATGGGGATGTTGCCGGGGGTGATGATGAGAAAAGGCCCCAGCGGTTCCCAGGTAAGATACTGGTCAATTCCTGTAGCCACCTGTTCCATATGTTCGTTCTGCCTGGCAAGACCGTAAAGAGCAGAACAGGCAGATTCAATATTCTCGATTACCCGGCGCACGGATCCTTCGGCTTCACCTATGGTTCTGCCAT
>CAZQXY010000268.1:0-2553 GCA_964597455.1 uncultured Desulfovibrionaceae bacterium | reverse complement strand
TCCTTCCAGGAACCAGTGATGATGCTGCCGCTCACCTGAAGCGGATCCTGCCAGGAAGCCGTTCCGGTAGACAATACCACCAGGGAAATGGAAACAAATAAACAGATCAAAGTAACTTTTTCTTTCAACCCCGTCTTCCTCGCTTTCCACATAACCCCGTTTTTACTTTCTATACCTGGGGAGAACCAGGGGGGGGACCTTCAAAATAAGGGTATTTAGGGGAAATGCAACATTTCCCCTAAATACCTCTTTATTATTTAGATATTAAACTGCTGCCAAATCATATCTACATCAAAATCAAAGGATACATTTTGGAATTCATTAGGCGTCGACTCATCAAGCCATATTACTATACTGCCTATTGGATCTGGGTCACCGTCCGTAGCTTCCCTGCCCAGACGAATTTGGTCACCTGGATTTATTATCTGATCACCAATTGCATCTTTAATTAGCTGGGCAAGATCTTTCAAATCTCCAGTTTTAGTGCCAATTACAGTGTCCCATTGATTGTCAGCCGGCTTATATCTAGCGTTAACCTCTGCCTTGGCGTAGTTCCATATGTCATGGTCCACACCGGGTGAAAAAGTAACTTCTACATCACTTAACTTTACTGGAATATCGCCCTTGTTTTGCGCAAACATAGCAAAGCTCGCTTTGGCCTCAGGATACATGTTTTCTATCCAGAAAGTCGCTTTTTTAGTGCCGTTTCCTGAATGTCCCCCAGTCATATATTTATCTGTGCCCTGAGGTCCTGCGCCCCACACAGCAAGGCTTACAAACTCCATGTTAAGCTCTGCTGTATCCACGGTTGCCTCAATTTCCAGCGTATCCGTCCATGCGGCGTAGGCGCCGCCGATAAGTCCTAAAGCCAGGACCAAAATTAAAGCAATATACTTCACCTTTTTCACTTAATTACACTCTCCTTTTTTCCTTTGTTTTCCTCTTTTTCCTCTTTAAGTAGACAACAGCATAATGATTCTAATACCCCTCGTGATCCTGGTTTTTAGGGACCACCACCTTTTTCTGCAATTATGGTATCAGGGAACAGCATTGCACTGCTGGAAGAATAAAGTAAAGGAAAATCCGTATGAGGTTTGCTCCCCTACTTCCTCCCCTACATAGATCGATAATTTACCAGCAGCGCTGTCCCCGTTTCCACCAAGCGTTCCCTCGGATAACGAGTTGTTGAACGTTATCCCAGGGTCAATATTTTCCAAAAGAGTATAAAAGCTAACGGGCACACTTCCCCGGTTAGCAATGGTATAATCGATGGTAAAAACTTCACCGGGGCAGGCGCCCTCAATGGAAATAGAAATTGTTTTATCATTATTGATATTGAAAGCATCAACAGAAGCCCCAATAATTGACGCACTAACAGCAGAGGCACCTTCACGCTCCCCTGTGCCAACGCTTGTAAAAACCGGATCAATATCGCCGGTGGAGACCACACCAAAGATCTGGATCCCCTCCTGCCAGGCTGCCGCTCCCACGCCGATCATCCCCAGTGCCAGAGTCAGGGTAATCCAGATAAACATTGCCCGGGTTGTATTGCGTTTCCTGAGCTTCCGTTTAAAAATCCTTCCTCACACCCCTCAATTAAATTCCGGAACATTATTAACGCCGAGGAATAAGCAACAAGAAATAAACACCAAAAATAATATAGCACCCCTACCTCTCAAAACAGTCTCAAGCTTGTCTCAATTGCGTCTCAACTTCAAACGTCTCAACTTCATGCGCCTCAACTTCAACTGAATAATATAAGATAATTCTTGATAACAATTTTTCTGTATCCTTTTCTACCAAGTCTGGCATCCTGGCATAAGCTATACATGCGTGGGTTATTAATAACAGTATGATAGCTTTTTTCTACATCTTTAAGAAAGCCTGCAGCTGCTGCTGGGTTCACAAGTTCTATGGCAATGTAGTGAACAATATCATCTATGTCCTTACAAGCCTCTTTGGAAGTAATAAGCTTATAAACCATATTTTTCTCTTGTTTCTCTTAAAGATTTAAAGCCTTCCATTACTTCTCCTTTAGCAATAGATTGTTCCGCTGCGTCCAACTTTCTGTAAATATCGTTAATTAACATAGTTTTCTCGTAGGTTTCCATACTCATAATAACCATATCACCATAGCCGTTTTTAGTTATAAACACAGGCTCTTTCGTTTTACGACACAGTTCTGAAAGCTCACTAGTTTTTTTTAAATCCCTAATTGGAATAATTCGAGGCATAGTTCCCATCTCCTTTACCTTGTGAGCCAATTATACCATAATTATGACCTTTATACACTTATTAAATACTTATTAAATACTGTCATTCCTAAAAAATTAACGACTAAGCTAACTTTTTTGTTTTTTTATGCCAGCGACCGTAGCCGCCGGGATGTCTCCCCCGCGGTTGTAAGCGGGCCAGTGGTGTGCCGCAGTGCAATCCCGCCAAAGCCATTGCCATTGCCCCACAGGAAATGTTCTTTTATGCGCTCCAGCACCGTTTCGGCCTGTTCTCGCTGGATGCACGGCAGTACCAGGTAGTACCGGTTATTGTCCCAGC
>CAZQXY010000267.1:0-2562 GCA_964597455.1 uncultured Desulfovibrionaceae bacterium | reverse complement strand
CCCAGATAAACTTTTAACATTTTAAGGAGGGAAGCCGAAAATGGCAAAAAGTTTAAAGAGTTTTTTAGAACAAGTAAAAACTCAATTACCGGAAGACTACGTTGAGGTAAGGCGTCCAATTAATCCCGCCAAACATGAGTGTACGGCAATCCTCGAACATTTGACGAAGGAGCAGAAGTTCCCGCTGGTCAAGTTTGTCAATCCTAAAAACCTGCGGGGGGAAGATTCGGAGATAGCTGTTGTTTCAAACGTTTATGCCCGCAGGGAAAGATGCGCTATCGCCCTGGACTGGCCTGTGAATCAGGCGAAACAGCCGCTGAGCCTGGAGTACGCGCGGCTAAAAGAGGAAGAAATTACACCCCAGGTTATTAGTAAAGACGAAGCCCCTGTAAAAGAGATCGTTCTGCGCGGAGCGGAAGCCGATCCCGCTCTTTTACCCGGTGTCTTGCACTACGAAAAAGACCTCTGTCCCGTTTTCACGATGACCCTGATCATGAAAGACCCCGATACCGGTATTTACGATATTTCATTTATAAAAACATTTTACAAAGGTTCCCAAAGGCTGGGCTGTTCCATTCATTCCCCGCACCTGGAACGTATTCTTGACAAATATGAAAAAATGGGAAAACCGGCGCCTGTTGTTAATGTTATCGGTCATCATCCCGCTTTTTACTTAGGTTCAATGGCGCTTGTTCCCTACGATAATGATGATTATGCTACGATAGGTTCTTTCCTAAGGGAGCCGCTTCGCCTTGTCCCATCGGAAACCTGGGGTGAAGATTTTATGGTTCCTGCAGATGCGGAGATATTGATTGAAGGCGAAATAGTCCCCGGACATAAGGAACTGGTCGATCCCTTTGGTGAGATCACCAGGCATTACCAGGCACAGTGCCTGCGCCAGGCGATGGATGTAACCGCCATAACGCGGCGTAAAGATGCTATTCTAATGGATATATTTTCCGGGCACCAGGACCACTGGAACTTGGGCGGTATAGCCAAGGAAGGAAGCCTCTACCAGGCAGTTGATAACAAGTTGGGAACAGTTGCTGGGGCACATATCCCATATTCAGGTTGCGGGACCCTCTCATGTTACATCTCTATTGATAACAAAAGAGATGGTGATGCAAAACTTGCCGGGCTCACAGCGCTTTTGGAAAACTGCCACACGCTGCAGATGGTAGTTGTTGTGGATAAGGATATCGACGTGTTCAATGAACAGGATGTAATCTGGGCCGTGAATACATGCTGTGACTTTGACAGGGACGTAACGATAATTGAGAAAATGCGCTCTGTTTTTACCATGGCCCTTGGTCAAAAGAAAGTTATTATCGATGCCACCAGGCCGCTGGATAGAGCATATCCCGACTGCTTTAAGTTGCCGGACAGCGTAATGGAGCGCATTAAACTGGACGAATGGATTGAAAAATAGCCTTTAATCATACGAAGGGAGAGCGTTATCTATGGAAAGAATCTTTTGGGTTACCTGTCCAAAATGTGGTTGCCGTTATGTCTGTGATTATAATCTGCGCCATTCCAAGCATCAGCTTGTCTGCCCTTTATGCAAACATACTTTTTATGATGAGGAAAGCCCGGAGATTGACGATCGATAAAAATAAATTGATCGACATTAGATTAATCGGGATTAGTTGGTGGGTATTTAAATAATTGTTAGGGGGAATAGTTCGTGAAGCAGATTAAATTTTACGGGCGGGGAGGCCAGGGCGTTGTCACCGGAGCCAAGATGCTGGTTTATGCGGCTAACGAAGAAGACCAGTACGCACAGGCGCTGCCCTCCTTTGGCCATGAGCGCCGGGGTGCCCCGGTTTATGCCTATGCCCGCCTGGACAAGCAGCAAATTCCGCTAAAATCATTTGTCTACGACCCCGAATGCGTGATCCTCTTTGATCCCCATATCGGCGAGCTGGGTGTGGATTTTACGGAAGGAGCGGTTCCCGGATGCATCTTAGTAGCCAACGGCGACCGGGACTGGAAGGAACTGACAGAAGGTAAATTTGGCAAGATCGGCTGGGTAGATGCCATCCAAATTACCAGGGAAGAAATAGGCGACGTGCCGCCGAACGCCGCCATGATGGGGGCCTTTTGCGCCGTAACCGGATGGCTCACCCTGGACTCACTGTGTAAATCATTGCAAAAATTAATGCCGGGACAGGGTGGTGAAAAAAATGTACGCGCAGCAAAAAGAGCTTATAACGAAGTTAAAACAATTTCCCTCTAAATGGGGCCCTGTCGCCTATAAAGCGGACGACACCAAAACAGGCCTCTGGCGCCTTGAGCGGCCGGTACTTACAGGAGAATGCAACGGATGCGCCATCTGTGTCCAGTACTGCCCCGGCGGGGTAATAACAATCGTTGAGGGCAAAAGCAGCGTCAACCTGGAATATTGCAAAGGCTGCGGCATTTGTGTAGAAATATGCCCTAAAAAAGCGATGGAAATGATCATGGAGCCGCAAACAGAGGAGGCGAAGGAATAGTCATGGTACAGGAAAGACAAGTATTAGACGGTAACGGCGCAGCGGCGCTGGGGGCCAAACTATCCCGGGT
>CAZQXY010000266.1:0-2576 GCA_964597455.1 uncultured Desulfovibrionaceae bacterium | reverse complement strand
TATTCCACTTTATATCCTCTGGATTAACCTCTGGAACTACTAGTGGAATATCTTTATCCATTCTCCAAGCACTACTGTTATCAACAACTACAACTCCATTTTCTCTCGCTATTGGAGCATATTCTTTGCTTATTTCACCACCTGCTGAAAATAAGACTTGTGGAAAAAGTTCATCACCATCGGCTTGAGAAAGGGCTCCAACGGTTCTGTAACTACAATCTGATGCCTCTCCGGCTCTACGGGCAGTTCATGCTCAAGCATGGCACTGATAAACCTGGCATAGGGCCCGGTGGCATTAATTACTGTATCCGTCTTTATTTCACCCTTGTTAGTGATCACTGCAGAGATTCCGGCTCCGTTGAGTTTAAAACCGGTTACCTCCGTGAAAGTCATAAACTCCACACCAAGGCGCCTGGCGGCCCGGGCATAGGCATCGGTAACCTTGAAGGGATTGGCCTGGCCGTCCTCCATGCATATGGTTGAAGCAACAATCCGCTCTGTATTAAGCGCCGGAGCGATCTCTCTTACTTCCTCCAGCGAAAGAAACTGGACGGGAATACCGAGCTGCTTGTGCAAAATAAGGTTGTTTTTGAGCATTGCCGCTTCGCTTTCCGAATAGGTAACCATAAGGTAGCCGTTCTGCCTGAATTCAACATCGCCCTCATATTCCAGTTCCTCGTTCATTACCTCGAAATGCTTTACACTATAGCGAGAGATCAGGCAGTTCATTTCAGTGCCCCACTGCTGCCGGATCCCTGCCCCACAGCGGCCCGTTGAGCCCCTGCAAATATACCCTTTTTCCAAAAGAACAACATTTTTAAAACCGAGCCTGGCCAGATTATAAGCTGTTGAGCAGCCTATAGAGCCGCCGCCGATAACAACAACGTCTGCGGTTCTACGCATCGTCATCAGCCTCAATAATAGATTCAAACTTCAGCGGTTTCGTCGGGGGGCGAAAGGTGGAAAGATCGACTTCCCCCGGTTCTTTCCCCGAGGCCCAGGCCAGTTCGTTTATCAGATGCCTCCGGCAAGTCCGTCCCTGGCAGGATCCCATGCCAATCCGGGAAGCTCTTTTGAGCTCCTCAAGGGTGCCATAGCCCTTTTTAATCCATTCCCTGATCTCTTCAAGGGTTAAATCCTCACAACGGCAGATAATCGTTCTATCGGACATCTCAACCACCCTTTCCTGCAAATCTCAACTGGTCACCCTTCGCCGCACCAATGCGCTATTTAAATCCCATGCTGCGGATTTCGTAGGCAAATTTTTTCGGGACCGCCAGGGTAATAACTCGAGCACCGTTCTTTTTGGCAGAAGAGCTGACTTTTTTCACAATTACAGGGGCAACTACCTCACCTCGCCGATTAAGCCCCTGGACAATGCTCCCCTCTTCAGGGATGGGCAGGAACTCCCAGGGAATCACGACCAGTGCTTCCTGCTCGGAGCAGGTTTCGTCAACAACAAATATGGCCAGGCCCGGGCAATAGCTGATACAGATGCCACACCCGTTACAGCGATCATAATCAAGGCGGGGCAAATCATTTATATCCTCAAAGGGTAAAAAACCGCCCCTCTTGCATGCAGTGTAACAGGGATCGCAGGGTATCTTCTGAAAACACTCCACCATTACCACCGGTCCTTTTTCCCGCCGCTCCCTGGCCGGTTTGGCTGCTTCGATCTGCTCGGGGGTGGGCACCCCGATTGTTTCAAGCATGCGGTGTCACCCCCAGTTTTTTGAGTTTGCTCAATCCCAACCGTATTTTTTCACCAGTCGGACCCCGCCTGAGATCGTCAAGCTCATCACAGGCCGCTTCCAATTTCTCGCGGAAGCTGTTGCGCCCATATCCGAGGTTAAATGCTGCACTCAGCCCGGCAATAGTCCCCTCGACCATGGCCGCGCCGGCCTCTTCGATGCCCCCGGCGTCACCAGCCGCAAAAATATTCTCTACAGTAGTTTCAAGCCTTTCGTTGCGCAAGGGTACATGGCCCCCCATTTCGGGAATGTAAGCCATCCGGCAACCAGCCTGGAAAAGGATCTCTATTAACGGGGTCAGGCCCACTGCGATACAGAGCACATCTACATCCAGCTCTTTTTCACTGCCCGGCAAAGGAGTAAAATTCTCATCGATTTCTGCATAAGTAATTTTCTCAAGGCTCTGACGGCCATGCGCTTCAAGGACGGTATGGGATGTCAAAATGGGCACTCCCATCCGCCGGACTTTTGCCGCATGGACATGGTAGGCCCCGATCTTGGGTTGGGCTTCTATTATAACCGGCACCTCTACGCCGGCCTGTATAAGCTGGTAACTTACGATAACCCCGATATTGCCGGCGCCGATCATGGCCACCCGGTGCCCGGGCAGGACCCCGTGAACATTCATCAACGTCTGAACAGCACCCGCTCCATATATGCCTGGCAGATCGCTGTTAGGAAAAATCAAGGTATTCTCCTGGGCCCCAGCGGCCAGAATGATAGCTTCTGGCATAATCATTTGTAACTTTCCCTCAACCTCCAGGGCCACCGACTTATCTTCAAAGTAGCCAAGTGCTGTAGCATTTCGCAGAACCTTTATTTTGG
>CAZQXY010000265.1:0-2593 GCA_964597455.1 uncultured Desulfovibrionaceae bacterium | reverse complement strand
CGTCCTCCGGATACCACCAGCAATAATCAACCCATACCACCCGGGGATCCATATCATCTGTCAATGCTGCTTTTTGTTTGATCACGCCTCTTTTGGTTTCAATATATATCCAGTCGCCATCCCCAATTTTCAACTCCCGGGCTGTTTGTGTATTAATATAAGTAAGAGGCTCCGGGCGGGAATCACGCAGGCTTTTGATCTGTCTTCCACTGGAGTGGCGGTAGCAAAGAAGTTGTCCAGAGGTCATCACCAGGGGATATTCGGTAACAAGTTCCGGAGCGCTGAACGGGGTCTCCGGACGCTCATAATAAACCGGCAGAGGATCAAAGCCCCATTCTCCCAGCCGCTGGGAATACAGTTCAACCTTACCCGAGGGAGTGTTAAAGCCCTTATTTAGATAGGATCTATACTGTTTGCTCCCCAGCAACTTTCCTATTTTTCTAAACTCGTTAAATGTAATACCGGCCGGCTCCAGAATTTGATCTAAGGCCTGTTCTTCACTATCCCAATAACGTTCTCCAAAGCCCAGCCTTCGAGCAAGATCCCTGAAGACTTCAAAATCGGAACGGGCCTCGCCTACACGGGTTACTTTTTGCTGCACAATAGCCGCGGGTACGGAGTAAGGCGGTGATACGATACTGTCAAACTCCAGACAGGTTGCTATGGGAAGTACCACATCGGCTAAAGCTGCCGTCGGCGTCATAAACATATCCGTTACTACTAAGAAGTCCACTTTGCTTAAAGCTTCAAAGACCCTCTTGGCGTTGCTTAAGGTTAATAGTGGATTAGAGCCAAAAACGTAGACAGAACGAATGGGATAAGGCTTCCCTTCTAAAATAGCATTAAATAATGCCTGTGGTAATGCATAGAAAGCCATGGGAAAGAGCCCCTGCTCAGTTGTAATTCGCTTTTGACGCACTTCGGGGGTAATGTTTTCCTGCATGGTTAAGGGAGGCGAACCTTTCTTTAACAAAGGAACCGGGGCCCAATTCAAGTCGCCTCCGGGTATTTCCAGATTGCCGGTTACAGCACGCAAAATAGCAATCGCTCGGGCAGTTTGCATACTATTAACTCCATCGTCTATGCCGTTACCCCACTGGATGCAGGCAGATTTACTGGTGGCATAGACTCGGGCTGCTTCTACTATATGCTCAACCGGCACCCAGGTATTTTCCGCAACTTTTTCCGGAGTATAGTCTTGAATGTGATCCTTTAATTCGTTAAATCCAAGCGTCCACTGCTCAACAAATTTTTTATCATATAAATCCTCGTTAATGATCACGTTGAGCATTCCCAAAGCAAGCGCCAGATCTGTCCCCGGCCTTGGCTTCAGCCAGAGTCCTGCAAGGTCTGCTTCTTTGGTTTTTTTAGGGTCGATGACAATCAGCTTTGCCCCTTTTTTGTGGGCCATCTCAATGCGGGGATACACATGCACCAGGTTCTCGGAAACATTATTGCCCCATACAATAATACAGTCGGGCGGACATTCATAATCAGGTATTGCATAAAAACCATAAGTCAGCATTGATGCATATACCCTCGGCATAAAACAGAGATGTGCCATGGAAGTAATATTGGGACTGCCGAACAGGTTTGTAAATCGGGCAAGATAGTCATCGTAAAGCCCCTTAGCGGCACCTCTTATAAAAGCAACAGATTCAACACCGTATTTTTCGCGGGTATCAATAAAATTATTTGCCACAATGTCTAAAGCCTCATCCCAATCAATGGCCTGCCACTTACCCTCTCCTTTTTTGCCCCTTCTCTTAAGTGGCCGGAGCAACCGTTCAGGATGGTATAGCAGTTCTATTGACGATTCACCTTTGGGACATATTCTTCCTTTACTCAGGGGACACTCCGGATCACCCTCTATCTTCACAACCCGCCTGTTTTTTATATGTACCAATAGACCACAACCAATCTGACAATGAGCACAGGCACTTTTTACTATTCTTACTTCTTCCTGATTATTTTCCTGATTGTTCAATTATTTCTTCTCCCCTCAAATAAATAATTAAATAATACCAAAGTAAAACGTTGAAACAGGTAATTTAAAGCCTGATATTTCTGTATGCATAACAGTGATAAGAATCAATCGTTACTTTATCTCTTTTTCCCTGTCCCATGTATTTTCTGAAATCCCTGCTCGTTTAAGTTTGTACTTTTCTACTCGTTCAGTCGGTGTTTTAGGCATACTGTCCATGAACTCTACAAACCTGGGCACAGCAAAATAAGGCATCCTCTCGTTTAAATACTCAATCAGCTCACCGGCGGTTAGTGTACTCTGAGGTTTTAATACAACACAGATCTTTACCTCGTCCTCGCCCAGTTCGGAAGGAACAGCTATCGCCGCCGATTCCAGGATATCCGGATGGGAGTTGACTGCTCTCTCCACTTCAAAGGATGAGATATTTTCTCCCCTGCGCCGGATTGCATCCTTTTTCCTGTCCGCAAAATAGATGTATCCTTCCTCATCTCTTTTTGCCAGATCTCCTGTGTGAAACCAGAGGTTGCGGTAAGAATCAAGTGTCTTATCGTGCATGTTGTAGTATTCCAGCATCATGGTATACGGTTCCTTGGGACGAAATACTAT
>CAZQXY010000264.1:0-2601 GCA_964597455.1 uncultured Desulfovibrionaceae bacterium | reverse complement strand
TCCTCGTATATGTCCCCAATAACAACAACATTATCTACACCGAGACAGCGCTGCCCGGTCATACCAAAGCAAGCTCGAAGCAGCCATTGACATGCCTGCTCCAGATTAGCATCAGGCATAATCACAACGTGGTTTTTACCGTTGCCGTTAATAGAAGAAGTCTTTCCCAACTCCCCGCAGAGCTTGAAAAGTTTCCAGCCGGCTTTATTGGAACCAATAAAACCAACACCCTTTATCTCCGGTTGACGCAGTATTTGCTCGTTAATATTACGGCCTCCATGAACGAGGTTTATAACACCGGGCGGAAATCCGGCTTCCTGAGCTATTCTGGAGACGTACTCCGCAGCTACGGGAGCTTGCCGGCTGGGACTTACCACAACAGTGCATCCGGCAGCAAGCGCATAAGGAACAAATGAAGACCAGGCATGCATAGGAATATTTCCGGGAGTAATGATGAGAAAGGGACCCAGCGGCTCCCAGGTAAGATACTGGTCGATGCCCCTGGCCACCTGTTCCATATGTTCGTTCTGCCGGGTAAGACTGTAAAGGGCAGAACAGGCAGATTCGATATTCTCGATTACCCGGCGCACGGATCCTTCGGCTTCACCTATGGTTCTGCCATGATCCTGGGTAAGCACCCTGCAAAGTTCATGATAGTGATCTTCAAACTTTGCCCGCATATCAAAAAGAAGGCGCGCCCTATCCCTCATAGGAAAGTCCCTCCAGGATTTGAAAGCTTCATGAGCGGCTTCAACTGCGGCACGGGCCTCTTCCTCCGTAGCCGTGGGATACTCGGAAATTATTTCTCCAGTGGCCGGGTTTGTATTTTCATTGATAATATTAGATTTTGATTCAACCCATTTACCGTTAATTAATAGTTTTTGTTTTCCATAGTGTTTTTTAACCTCTGGAAGTAAAGCCATTCTTTTTCTCCTTTCTGAATAGCCCTATAATAATATTTACGTCTTAAACACTCTACCTCAAACCATCTTCACCTTTAACCTCATTTGTTGTAAGACCGCCTATCCTGGCAAAAGGGCGGCCTGAATCCGTTATTGCTATAATAAGCACAAGCTCATCGGCACGCGGCGCATCGGGAAGGCGTACTTCCATAGCATCAAAGTGTGTGCGCACAAAAGCAGCATTCTTAAAATGCAGCGGGACATCTATTGCCGCTCCCGGAAAACCCAGTTTTTTAGCCGAAGGAATAATCGCTTTTCCACCCCCCACATTTTCCCTTAATGGTTTTCCCAGTGCCGGATGAAGGATAGCCGCACAATGTTCCAGTTCTCCTCCCTCGCCTACAATAGCGGCTTTGCCATAACTTTCAACTTCCTCGGCTTTAATACCCAGTGCCGTTACAGCTTTTTTCGTCAAAATTTCCCCCAGCTCCGCACTCCAATCGTAAAGCAGAGAAAGATCTTCAACGTACTTGCCGGCAAAGGGATTTTTAAAAACCGCTGCTGCCGCTGTTTTACGCACCGGTTTCGCTAATCTTTTTACTCCGTCAGCATGAATTTCTTCCAGAAAAGTGTATATTTTTCGAACTTCAGGTATGTTGGTCAAATTATCTCCTCCCGAAAACCATTAATTATGAATCGCTAAGCATGAACCGCCTTTAAACACCTTGTTTTTGTTTGAAGGAACCCGGGAACCATCGTCATTTGCCCCTGCACAAAAATATAAGCTCCTTGGATAATTCCTTTCTTTATCATTCTGAAGGCACTTTCTTTCCCTTTTCTTAATGCTTTCTGGATTGCCGCAGAAGGCAAATCATACACTTCTTTCGTGACCATTTGCCCGACAAGATCGGTTTGCGGATCTAAAATTTCGGCCTTAACCTGCAGTACTTCCGGAGTATCAACATATGTTTCGTTGGCAATAACAGTAGCACAGGCATCTGCAAGCCTGGCATTTTCAGCCAGAACGACCACAGCATCTGCCACACCCTTGCTCAGACCACGTCCGCCCAGGCCACTGGTAGCAATTCCTCCGATCTGATCATAACCCGTTAGAGAAAAACTATGGGATATTCTACCTGTAGCTAAAGAGGATATAATTCCGATTTCCGTTTTTTCATCATCAATCATTTTTACTGCTATATCACCCCCATTATTGGCAAAAGCCTTGGTCGCTCCTTGCTCAATGAGAACTTCTACCGACAGGTCGGCTATAGATCCGGCAACCGCAGCCATAGGGGTAAGGGATAGATCGCCCGTAGCTCGCACAGCTTGAAACATATAACTTAAAACTTGGGGTTGCGGCAAACAAACATAATTACTTTCTATATTCTCTCTTGAAATGGGAATCCGTGCCTGGCCCAATACACGGGAAAGCTCCCCAAGGTTATGAACGGCTTCTGCCGCCGCCGCTTCCAACTCGATTGACATGGGATTTCCCCGCCGCCATCCGCCGATAATCATACAAATAGGTCCGTATTCTAATAAGACTTGACCTGGACAAACAGTCTTAATCTTAATCAGATGCACCTCCCCCGCAGCGTTGAAGGGCCTCTTCCACGGTAGTGATATAATCGGTCCGCCCGCCGATTTTCTTGTATGTGTGAAGCGTCATAGTATATTCCAGGGGTGCAACAGTCGC
>CAZQXY010000263.1:0-2686 GCA_964597455.1 uncultured Desulfovibrionaceae bacterium | reverse complement strand
ACGCAAACATACTGCGTTTCTACTCCCTCATGACTGACAGCTTTGAGTAGATCACAGGCAAGGTTAGCCGAACCTAGCCATGCTTATTGAACCTGTTGATTAACCAGTATTAATGAAGCATAAAAACATATTTATGTCAAAAAGAATATGCCGGTTACATGGTAAAATCGCCAACCATGCTTTGGGCCAGATCTAACAACTTTTGGCTCTGAACAAGTTCCTTCATAGCCTCTATCCGGATATACATCATATCGTCATTTTCCATAAAGGTGACGGTTTGCCGTGCCTCGTCGTAAATTGCCTGGGTAACCGGGGACAGCCCCTTTTGTTGAAAATCCACCGCTTGCAGGGCAGTAAGCATGGTCAGGGAAACCATGTCCTCAAGTTTTTTAACGGCTAAATGAAGCTTACGAGCAGCGGTATCATCCCGGGAGATGGGACTTTCCTGGCCTGCACTGACAGAGGCATTGTAACTGCTGGCAGGTGAGGTCAACAGAACAATATCCCCAAGCAGTCCGGCGGTAACATACTGCACCACCATGAAGCCATTGTTCAGGCCAGGATTTTTAACCAGGAAAGCGGGAAGACCGCTTAAATGGGGGGTTACCAGACGCTCCATATGGACTTCCACCAACTTGGCAATATTGACCACAGGAATAATCAATGCATCACAGTACATCCCCAACAGGGTAGTGTCCCAGTTAGCTCCCATCAAAGCAGTGCCATCAGTGAGAAATACCGGATTATCAGAAACGCCGTGGAACTCCTCCATTATTACCTCAAAGGCTTGCCTGCCCAATCGCTTGGCTGCTCCGTGGATATGGGGGATAAGCCGGGTGTTGGTGCTATCCTGCACTTTCATATCTCGCGCTTCTTCCATGATTTGGCTTCCGGCCAGGATCTTGCACAGGTATTGTGCAGAGTCAATGGTATCCTTATAACCCTTTAGCTGGACCAGCCTGGGGTCATAAGCCCGGTCAGTGCTGCGCAAGGCTTGACATACCAGGGCAGAGCAAAGGTCTGCATGGCGCATAGCCATAATGAAATCATATACGGCCAGCATTGCTGTACCTGTTGTTCCGCTGGCATTGGTAACCAGGGCCAGGCCCTCCCTTGCTTTTATCTGGATGGGGGCAATATTGCGTTTAGCCAGAATTTCAGAGGCGTGACATATCTCCCCATTTTCTATTATCCGCCCCTCGCCCATTAAGGTCATACTCATATAGGGCTGGTAGGATACAAATCCAATACTGCCGCCGCAAGGAACATAGGGATAAATATCTTCGTTAAGAAACATGCGAATCTGTTCCAATACATCCAGCCGGACTGCAGAGTAGCCTTTGCCAATATTGATGAGCAGCATAAGGAGCATGGAACGAACCCCTTCCTTGTCCATGGGAGAACCTACAGAGCAACCATGACTGCGGATAAGGTTTTCCTGCAATCGAACCATGTCCTTTTCGCTGATGCGATAACGTACGTTATCGCCTAAACCAGTGTTTACACCATAGACAGATATTCCTTTGGACAGATTTTCCTCCAGCACTCTGCGACCGGCAGAGACCCGCCGGCAGTAACTTGCGGAAAACTCCACCCGGGCGTGATGACGAACGACAGCAATAAATTCCTCCAAGCTGTTACGACAATCGTCGAGAAGGACTGTATTAAAAGTCTTTGCATCTTTCTTAATCAGCATGTCGTCATCCTCTCCCCCTTAGGATAATCCATACGTTACGCCAGTTCCTTTCTAATGCCGCCCACATTTTGACCATAAACCAACGCGCATAGAATATTTTAAAAAAACCTGATCCTGAAAGCCGTGAAGGCACCTAAACAGTCAGATCTTGAGCCAGATCCTTAGCCGATGCGGCATCGGGAGCCCAGCCGTCGGCGCCAATCTCATCGGCAAAGTCCTGAGTTACCGGAGCGCCGCCGATAATAACCTTTACTGAATCCCTCAGGCCTTCCTCTTTTAACAATTCGATCGTTTCTTTCATTGCCAGCATAGTCGTTGTTAACAGCGCACTTAAACCTAGCACCTGCGGCTGGTGCTCACGGACAGCATCTGCAAATTTCTCCGAAGGAACATCTACTCCCAGGTCTATAACTTCCATGCCGCTTGATTCCAGCATCATGCTGACAAGGTTTTTTCCTATATCGTGCAAATCACCGGCAACTGTGCCGATCATAAACTTACCGCTTGAAGAAGCCTCGCCCTCCACTAAAAGAGGCTTGACGAGGTTCATTCCGGCGTGCATCGCTTTCGCCGCCAGCATCACTTCGGGAACATACATATCTCCTTTCTTAAAACGAGCACCCACTACGTTCATCCCGCTGATGAGGCCCTGATTGATAATGTCTGCCGGCTTCGCCCCTTCTTCAACCAGCTCCCGGGTGTATTCACTAACCTTATTCACATTGCATTCAATTACATGTTTTGCTAAAGTTTCAAAATCAGCCATTATAATTCTCCCTTCTGTTATAGTGTCATTCATTTAACTGCAAAATGCCATGATGATAATTCCCCTTTATGATAACCTATCCTTACTTTTGTACTCTTCTATGATCTTCTGCATTTCTGCGGCTGCCCCCTCCGGCAAAGGAGCGGCGTTATGGCGATGGAGAATCGCCTTAACTTCTTCCATAGCCCTATCCTGCGGCGTTTCTTTACCCTTGGCCTCCCAGG
>CAZQXY010000262.1:0-2703 GCA_964597455.1 uncultured Desulfovibrionaceae bacterium | reverse complement strand
ATGGCTCGGCGATGAGGGTTTCACCTTGTGCATGGCTGATGGACTGTGGATTTTGCGCCCGAACAGGAATGTGGCCGACTAATGGCAGGGACAGAGCAAAGCTATCTGCTGAAGTAACACACAACCACCCCGAAGGAGTAAAGGGTGCATTGGCAGTGACAGACGCAATTTTTATGTGCCGCTTCTATGCTGGTGGTTACGGTGATGATATGGGAAATCCCATTAACGAACGCTTTACCCTCGAGCAATACAAGATACAAATCAAAGAACATATAAAGCGAGAACACGGCTACGACCTGAGTAAAACTCTGGATGAAATCCGTCCAACTTACCGATTCAATGAAAGCTGCCAGGATACAGTGCCACAGGCAATTATTGCATTCCTTGAAAGTGCCGACTTTGAGGACGCTATCCGAAACGCCATCTCCCTCGGAGGCGATAGCGACACGCTTGCTGCTATAACAGGAAGCATCGCAGAAGCCGCCTATGGTGTGCCTGATGAGATAAAGGAAAAGGCGTTATCATTCCTCGACGAGCCATTGATTGAAGTTTATGAACGGTGGACAACATACATCAGGAACGGTTATTAAAGTAAGTCCGGAAAAGAAAAAGGGTGGATGGCTATCGAGGAAGCGGAGGCGGAACTGGGGCCTGAAGAATGTATAAGCTAAATGTTTTGCCTGAAGCTAGAAATGATTTGGCAAAAATAAAAGGCTACATTTCCCAGAAACTTTTACCTGATTTTTGCAGGTACGAAGATAGAAATATTTTTGTGTCGAGAATCTTATATGCCAGGCTGGATTATATGCGTATCTTGTTCGGTGGTTTGACCTTCACGGAAATGGAAACAGAATCGCGAGATTGATAATAAAAATGCAGACAAAAAAACCGCCGGTTATTACCGGACAAACCGTAGAACTGAATATTACCGATCTAAACCACGCCGCCGAGGGAGTGGGCCGGGTGAGGGACTATGCTGTCTTTGTCCCCTTGAGCGCTCCGGGTGACAGGGTCAGGGCGAGAATTATCTCCGTGCAGAAAAATTATGCCAGAGCGCTTTTGGAAAACGTCCTCGAATCTTCTTCCCGAAGGGTTTCCGCCTCCTGCCGGCACTTTGAAGACTGCGGGGGATGCAGCCTTCAACATCTGGAATATGACGAACAGCTCCGGTTGAAGCGGGAGACAGTTGTCCAGGCGCTGCAAAGATTGGGAGGACTTGCCCCCGAAGTTCTCCCGGTACTGGGGATGAACGAACCATGGCGTTACCGAAACAAGTCTCCGTTTCCCCTGAAAATGGAGGGGAAAGAACTCCAGGCAGGCTTCTTTCGCAGCAGGACCCATCAAATTGTAAATTTGGAACGCTGTCCTATCCAGCACCCCCTTATTGAGAAGGCCTTCCATATTGCCCGGAATCTTATTCGAGAAATGGCAATAACTGTGTACGATGAAGAAAGGCATAAAGGCCTGCTCCGTCATCTGGTTATCAGGGCATCACATTTTGAGGGGAAAGTGCTGGTGATCCTGGTAACCAACGGACGCGATTTTAAGCGGTCCCGATCCTTTGCAGAGAGCCTCACGTCCAGGCTTCCTGAACTTGGGGGTATCGTGCAGAACATTAATACCCGCCGGGGTAATGTGATATTTGGAACGGATAGTGTAACCCTTTGGGGGAAGGGCTACCTGCTTGAAAAGCTGGGGCATATCCAATATGTGGTCTCCGCCGGTTCCTTTTTCCAGGTTAATACTCCTCAGGCGGAGGTTCTGCTCCGTCAGGTCGAAAAATATGCCGGGCTTACCGGTTCGGAGACAATTTTCGATCTTTACTGCGGAGCAGGAACCATCGCTCTCTATCTGAGCCGCAGGGCCAGAAAAGTCGTGGGAATCGAATCCTATCCCCCTGCGGTGGATGATGCCCGCAAAAATGCCGAACTGAACGGAATTTCAAATGCTGAATTTTATTCAGGCCTTTCCGAAACGCTTTTTCCTGATTTCCTACGAAAAGGGTATTCCCCCGATGTGGTGATCGTGGACCCACCCCGCAAAGGCTGCAGTGAAAAACTACTTTCCGCAATTGCTGATGTGAAACCCCGCCGCTTGATTTATGTTTCCTGTAATCCCTCCACGCTTGCCCGGGACTTACGCTATCTCTATGAGCAAGGTTACAACGTTTTGGAGGTACAGCCCATCGACATGTTCCCCCATACGGCTCACGTTGAGTGTATAATAATGATGACGAATAGTGGCTCTAAGGGCAAATAAGGAAGGCCAACCACTATATGTAGTGGTTTTGGAGCGAAAAATGAGCAAAAATTGGACCGAAAAAGTGCATTTTTTGGCCCGTTTTTTTTGGGGTTTTTATAGATGACATTGGGGATTTTTTAGGATAATGCTCAAGATAACATCTTTAAACAAGGAAAGAATCAACCAATGATTTTATTATTATGTAGGATTATGCTTTTCCAGAATCTCATTAAACAACACTCTATAACTTGGTGATAAAGAAATAAAAGTAAGCTTATACCACAATTTTTCACTGATATCAGTATTTTCAACACACCATATTTTATAATGCTCGTCCTTAGTTTCGGTATAGTAATCAATCGAGATGTCATGATTAGAGCGTCCTTCATGTTTTTTAAGGTATTTTCCAATGTACGATTTACCGTTACCAGAAGCGCCCATAATGATGATATTTCGTTTTTC
>CAZQXY010000261.1:0-2717 GCA_964597455.1 uncultured Desulfovibrionaceae bacterium | reverse complement strand
GTTCCCATCTCGAACACGGCCGTTAAGCCCTCCAGCGCCGATGGTACTCGGGGCGTAAGCCCCCGGGAGAGTAGGTCACCGCCGGAGAACTATTTCCAAAGAAAGCCCGGCCTGAAAGAACGCCGGGCTTTCGTATTTCTCTACCACAGTGAAACTTCTCGCGATCATCGCCGGCTGAGCCAGTCAAAGGGATGTCTTTTCTGATGCACCACAGTCGAAATCCTGACTTCGTCAAACCGAACTGGTATGCGGGACGGCGAATGTATTGAACCAATAGTAAAGGAAGGAGAAGGGCCTTGGGAGAGAGAATTCATAAGCAGAATATGGAGAAACTTTCACCGGGTTGCCAGGGCCTGGGGAAGTCTGGAATATGAAAAACATCCATCTTCTATGACCCGGAATACCCTTTCAAGTAAAGTTCATCAGAGCGTACGGTGTAGAAAATGGTTGCTCAAAAAATCGGGCTGAAAGAAAAAATCTCCTTTGTTTCGGTAAATATCGGGAACATCCCGATCATGACGCTGGTGAACTCCCTTCTGCTTATCTTTTACACTGATGTTGTAGGTTTGAGCCCCGCCGCCGTAGGGACACTGTTTTTAATTTCGCGTGTCTTTGACGGGGTCAGCGATCCTTTGATGGGTTTTCTTCTGGACAAGCTTCCTGGAACGAAATTCGGCAAGTTCCGTTTTTACCTGATGATCGGGACGATCGTCTGTTCCCTGAACTTTCTGATCCTATGGTTTGGACCGGTGTACGTGCCTGCGGCGGCCAAGTTGACAGTAACTTATGTCTCATATCTATTGATCGGCGTGACCTTCGATATCATGGATATATCCCTGAACAGCCTGCTGCCTGTGATGACCACAGACCTTGGGGAAAGAAACATGCTGAGCACCCTTAAAGGCGCCGGTTATATCGCAGGGGAGGGCGTTTTCGCCATCGGCGCCCCCATGATCCTTGAATCCATGAGTTCTTCTTTTCAGGCATATGCCATCTTGATCATCATAGCTACGGCGATGGTGCTTGTGTTCTCTTTGGGCGGGGTGCTGGGCATAAAAGAGCGGGTGGCGGCGGAACCCGGGCAAAAATACAACATCAAAGAGCTGTTTAAATTCTTCAGCCTCGGCCCTGTTTTGGCCACTTTTGCCGCACAGCTCTTACTCCATACCAGTCAATCGGTGAGTACCGCTTCCAATATCTATTTTGCCAAATATATCATCGGAGACATCATGATCCTGACCTATAGTTACTTGTCCATGGGCGTCGGTATACTTTTCGCTTTGCCGCTAAACCCTTTCCTGATAAAGAAATTCGGCAAGAGGAATGTTTATGCGGGGAGCATAGCGCTTACAGGGCTGGGGCTGCTGATCAGGCTTTTCTCGGTAAAATCGCTGTGGCTTCTTTACGGCGCCTCGGCCTTGGGAGGAGCTGGCGCAGGCATGATCATGTTTCTCTTATACGGCATCCAGGCGGATAATATCGAATATATCGATTTCGTCAGCGGCAAGCGCGCTGAAGCGGCGATATCCTCGCTCTCATCATTTGTGACCAAGGTTGCCAACAGCCTCGGCGGGGCCTTGCCCGCATATATCCTCGCGTGGACCGGTTATGTGGCCAACCAGGCCGTTCAGAGCGAACCGGCCCAGCAGGGGATCATTGCGGCGACGTTATGGGTTCCCGGTATCCTGGCCCTGGCCGCCTGCGCAGTCTTCAGATACTGTTACCGGCTGGATAGCGCCAGGCTCAAAGAGATCAATGAAGAGCTCAGGACAAGAAGATCCAACATGGATACGGGCACCTAGCTGAAGGAGGCGGCCCATGCTGAAGTTAAATGAGATCAGGATCGAAAACAGGCGCGGCGTGATCGTTACCGACTGTCCAAAGCCAAGCTTTACGTTAATCGCAGAAAGCAGCGGGAAAAACGTGACCGTTGCCGCTTACCGCATTTCAGTTGCGTCGGCGGTAAAATTGTATTGGGACAGCGGCAAGGTCGGTTCGGAGCAGTCTGCCGGCATCGCCTACGCCGGGGAACAGTTGGCTCCTTATACCGAATATACGGTCAGGGCAACGCTATGGGACAGTGGAGGGGAATGCGCCGCCGCAGAGGCGCGGTTCGAAACGGGCAAATTTGCGGACGCGTGGAAAGCAGAGTGGATCACCTGCGGCAGCTACAAGTGTGGAGGAAAGGTTTCTCCCAGGCCCATGCTTTTCCGCAAGGGGTTTAGGGTAGAGGGAAAAGTGCAATCGGCCAGGATATACAGCACGGCGCTGGGATGCTACGTGCTTCAGTTAAACGGCGTCAAGGTGGGCCGGGATTACCTGGCGCCGGGCTACACAAGCTATTTCAACCAGCTGCAGTACCAGGTCTACGATATTACCGCCATGCTTGCAAAAGAGAACGACCTTAAAGCGGTTGTTTCCGGAGGCTGGGCGGCGGGCAGGTTCGGCCTGGGGCAAAAAAACAAGGCTTTTACTGCAAAACAGTGTTTCTTGGCTGAGATCAGGCTCAACTTCGCTGACGGCGGGACGGCCGTTATCGCCACCGACAGCACCTGGAAAGTAAGTATGCAGGGCAGGCTCAAGCACGCCTGCATCTATGACGGGGAGATCTATGACGCTACCGTCGACGAAAACGAAATCAAGTACGAAGACGCGGCCCCGGCCAGGTTAAGGAAAAGGATCAAGCGGATCGTGGCGGCTTACGCTCCTCCCGTTAC
>CAZQXY010000260.1:0-2746 GCA_964597455.1 uncultured Desulfovibrionaceae bacterium | reverse complement strand
AACTGGCAACCGTTGTCAGCAAGTATGTGGGTGAAACGGAGAAAAACTTAAACGAAATCTTCCAACAGGCCCAAAAAAGTCAAGTAATCCTGTTTTTCGATGAGGCGGATGTTCTTTTTAGTAAACGCACTGAAGTCAAGGAATCCAACGATAAATACAGCAATATGGAGGCAGCATTTCTTTTGCAGAGGATGGAGGAGTACGATGGTGTGGCTATTCTGGCCACCAACTATATCCAAAACTTTGATGAGGCGTTCAAGCGCAGGATAAAGTTTGTCATCGATTTTCCCTTTCCCAACCAGGAACAGCGACGTGAGATCTGGCAAAAGGTTTTTCCTCCCCAGCTGCCGCTGGGTGAATTAGACTATGATTATCTGATGTCGAAATTTGAAATGTCCGGCAGTAATATCAAGAACATTGCTCTTTTCAGTGCGTTCCTGGCAGCCGCAGATGGCAGCGTGAGGGTGGAGATGAAGCACATTATGGCAGCCATTCGCAACGAATTCGCCAAGAGTGGAAAAATGTTCACCAAAGAGGACGCAGGTGAGTACTATATACTTCTGTAATACTCTGTAATACCTTGTAATACCGGGGAGGTGGCAAAATGTACCACATGGAGCGCAAGCGGGATGAGGACAGGCAACGGTCAGAGGCAGTGTTTCACTTTAAAGGCGAACAGGACATGTCGGGAGAAAAACAGCCTGACAACTATAAACCCCATTGGAGCGAAAGAGATGAACAAACGCGTCCGCGTGAAATGTTCAGTATGAGTAATTCCTACGGTAACGTCTCTGTTGCAGCAAACCGCAAAAAGGAAATGACCCTTGCGGTCAGCGAAAAAAGGCGGCATAACAGCGAGACATTGGACAACGACCATAAAAAGCTAAACGGCGAGCGCAGGAGAGCTGTTGTCGGTCCTCTTGGGTGGGCATACACCAATAGTTTTAATCCCATCAATAGCGCCTTTGCATTAAAAACCGGGAAACTTCAGCCCGCCAAGCGGGTGCTTGCCCAAATAAATAAGTATGTGGACATAAACGGCCAGAACACGGTTGAATCTACCCTCCCTTTTTTAAATTTGGAAAGGGATAAAAAGAGACTTCATGGGCTGATAAACGAAATCGTGGGTGCCAGGAAAGAGAATAAGGATTTACTGGGACTTGAGCGTGAAAAAGAGCGGCTTTCCCGGGACATTTTACAAAAGGAGCAAATGCAATCGCGGTTCCTTAAGAGATTGCATCTGGCGATAGAAAAAGCAAAGGTAGTAACAGACTCCCGGCGTACTGCCTGGCCTAAAAATGTTATGGTAACAGACGGTATAAGTATTTCCGATGAACCACCCGGGGATGAAGAAGACGATGATCTTGTTGAAGGATTAATAGGAGGGTTAAATGAAGGTGTTCAGGATAAAATTCAAGGCGACAATACATGAGTTGGTAGGTTTTCACACGGTCTGAGGTCCCTGCTTCGGAACTGTCCCCCTGCTTCGCGGTGTAACAGATCATCTCTTAGGCTGAGCAGTTACAAATAATGTTCAATAATTTGATAGAAATTTTTTCAAGCTATAAATTTGTTTATAAATTTGATTATAATGATTGTTTATTATTATTTCGTAAGCACATATTTATGCAATCGGACCGGAAATACCCAAAAAATTATCCGAAGGGAGGGAACTGGTTTCATAAATACTGTGAAACCAAAAAATAATGGCAGAGTATTTATCACCTGGTGTTTATGTTGAAGAATTTGAATCCGGCGGAAAACCCATGGAGGGTGTGGGAACCAGCACCGCAGGCTTTATCGGCTTGGCGGAAAAGGGTCCTATCGAGGGTGTCCCGCAACTGGTAACCAATTTTTCTGATTTCAAAAGGATCTATGGAGGTTATCTTTCGCAGAACGAATTTGGCGAGTACAGATATCTTGCCTATGCTGTCGAGAGTTTTTTTGTTAACGGTGGCTCACGGTGTTTTGTCTCCCGCGTTGCTCCCGCGGACGCAAAGGCTTCCATCGGGTATGCTGCTGCAAAGGATGTTCCTATTGTAAAGATTTCTGCTCAAAACCCCGGAATATGGGGTGACAGTATCAAGGTTACAGTTACACCGGCCAGTAAGGCTAAGACCCAAATCATGGAAGTCGTCGCCGCAGGTGATGAGAACAAGTATCGTGTTAAAAACGGTGCGGGATTCAATCCTGGTGATGTCGTTGCCTTCATAGACAAAACTGCCACCGTTTATAACAGAGTAGTAAAAAATCAGGACAATATCATCACCTTTGCCGAGAGTTTCCCGGATGATGTAGTTGATAATAATCTTGTTCCCCAAAAGATTATTTCTACCTGCGAGTTTACATTGGAAGTAAAATACGGCGATTCCATTGAACTTTATGAGAACCTTTCCTTCAATATTAATGCTGCTAACTATATTTCCAAGAAGACCGCAAAGTCTGATCTTATCATTACCGAATATGTCGGTAACGAAGATGAGGAGATTATCCACCCCTTCTTTTTAATTGCGGGTGAGGGTGCAAAGGCCGCAACCATAAGCTTGGCCAACGGCAGCAACGGATCTGTTTCTTCTATTTCTGCCGCAGATTTCATCGGTACAGATAATGGTGCAGGTAAGCGAACAGGTATCCAGTCCTTTCTTGACAACGATATGGTTTCCATTATGGCTATCCCCGGTGTTATCGACCCCAATGTCCAACTGACACTGGTCGCCCATTGTGAAAATCTGGCCAGCCGCTTTGC
>CAZQXY010000259.1:0-2787 GCA_964597455.1 uncultured Desulfovibrionaceae bacterium | reverse complement strand
CTTGGGCGGGATGTAGTTTGCGACAGGCTGTTCGCTTTGACTGGCAAATTCTTCGATCCACGAGTCCAGCCAGGATATATAATCGTCAAATAACGAAATGATGAGATTGCCTTCCGCGTTTTCTTCCGCAGCGGCCACAAAGGGGCCCTCGCTTTTTTTGTGGTGCAGTCGGATTTCTGACAGCCCCTGGACGCTGGCGACGCGGGCTACCAAATACAAATCCGGCTGAGTAATAATGCGCAGCGCCTGCAGGAATCCCTTGCCTGTCAAAAGCTCACCGTATACGGCTTTTATATCCAAAAACACCCTATCGGCCGGCACAGCATTATAAAAAGCAGAGCCGTTATTTGGCGTAAGATTTGCATCTTCGGCCAACAAAGCGCCTATATCGGCTTGCTTTATACTAAAAACCACGGGCTCCTTAATCTTACTCATTTATTTCTCACCCTCCTCTATTTCCTTAACAATTCTCTGAAAATGTTCCATATCAAAACCAGGATCTTCTGCTTCAAAGAATTCAAATTCCTTCTCATCCTCCCAAACCTTCCCATCCTGGATATATTTCAGTCTGCGTCTGCCCGGCAGATTTAGATAGGGACAATGGGAAACATGGCTGTGCAAGGTCAGCCCCAGATCTCCGGGGGCAATCCATAACAGCTTGCCCGCTTTGATCCAGGGTTCCAGGTCGAAGTCATATTCACTGGTATCGGGAATGAGGCTGACATACTGCCCGGGAGTCCAAAGCTCGGGGATTAAGCTGCCTGTTTCCCAATAACACTGAGTGCCCCAGTCGTTGACCCGGGCTTCTCCCTGCAGCGGGGGATCGGCGTAATAGACGATGGGATAGGCGGTATGAGAGCCGATTTGAAGGGTTGAAATCACCGCTTTAACCTGGATATACTCCAAGAGCCGCGGCAGGACAAAGGGAACATCCGGCCCGGGACAGCAGAGGAAGGGGGCCTTTTCTGGCTTACCGCTAAGCTTCAGCGCGCCGTCCAGGGCAAACCAGGTTTTAGGAAGCGTGCTTTCTGGTCGCTTGGGTGCATCAAAGTTCCACCACAAGCCGTCTAGCCCCAAATCGTCGATGGCTAAGGAGAGCGTCTCCCCCGTGAAGGGGCAGCGGGACACTTCCCGCACCGGCAGCCCCTCCAGATAACGCCCGAGTAACCCTTGAATTTCTATGCCCATACCCGACAGTTGTTTTTCTAAAGCCTTGTACTTTGGATTTTCTTGCCCTTCCTCCTCTAACAGCTCTAAATCCGAAGCCAATTGATCATAGCTTTGCGCCAAGGGCAATATCCGCCCCAACAGGTCGGCTCTTTCTTGTTTGCTCAACAATTTAGGCATCGTTCACCTTCACCCCCAATCGCACATATTTTTCCGCTGTGGGCTTCGCCAAAGGGTTGAAGGACGTGATGCCTTTGCCCGGGCCTTCCTTCGTCGCGCCGTGCATGACGGTAGATTGCACCGGCGGCTTGCCCGGCGTCCTTCCGTAATTCATCATGCGCTTGTAGGCCAGTTTTTTGACACTTTCATCGACCGGCGAGCCGTCGAAATTGACAATATCATGGATATCCAGGTCGCTGGTAACAAATTTGCCGCCCTGTTTGAGATCTTGAACAAGGCCGCCAACCAGCTTGTATTCGCCCGCGGCTTGCAATTCTTTCATGTTACCAGCAAGATTGCGGAACTCCCGGTGCCTTGTTTTATACAGATCGGCCAGCTCTTTTTTGGTTTTTAAAGAAAGGGTGTTCCAAACATCCTTGGGCGGAAGCTTAGGCTTGTAGTAACCTACCAGTCCTTCGCCGTTTTTGGGGCCTCCGAGCATCTCATCCAATATGGAGAGGGTTTTCGCCTTCATATTCACACGTTTGGGGACCGCCTGCCCCGCTTCGATCATCCGGCCTGCGTTGGCCGATTTGATGGTTCGAGCCTTGATCTGCAGACCCATCTCGTCCGCCGTGTTCTGAACCACCTTTTTAGCAGTTTGGCTGACGCCTCGCAGATCGGCCGATCGCTTCACGGCGGCATAGTTAGCGCCTCTCTGTACAGGCAGCGAGGGTTTAATGCCTTTGGGCAGGGGTGCCTTGACCGCCAGCTTTTTGCCACCTGCCCCCAGCACGTCGTCCACCATCCCGGCCAGCTTGCCGGCGCCGCCCTTTAAGGCGGCACCCGCCTGACCCGCGGTGCCTATGGTGACCCCCAACTTCATGGTGCCCGCAAAGGTGTGCTTGAGGCGTTCAACCAGGGATAGGTTGGGATCCAGTGATTTTCCAAAATCGGAGATCCCCACTGTATCCTTGGCCCATTCCAAGGCTTTTTTCGGGTCGGTCACGGTATCGACCACGGCTTTGCCTGTTTCCATCACACCTCTAACCACAATCCAGGGTTTGTTATAGATCTCTTCAGCCGTGCCCACCACCTTATCTTTGGCAGCGCCAAGGGTATTTCTTACTCCTTCGTAGGATTCCTTTACATTAGCGAGGGCCTTTTTCTGATCGATGAGCAAATCTCTCACCGTCATCTTTGCGGCTTCTCCGGCAATAGCCAAACCTTCTTTGGCTTCTTTACCCAGGACTTTCGCAGTGTCTACCACTTCATCGCCGGCATTGATTACCGAATCGCCGATAATTCGACCCCAACCAGAAAGCCTTTGGGCATGTTCCTGCTGCCATTCCAGAGATTCCTGCTCCCGGGCCAATTGCTCCCGCCAGCGCTGGTTAATCTCTTTTTGGATAGCTTCAAAGTTTTCCTGCTCTTTCCGGCTTATTTCATCCAAAGCCCGCT
>CAZQXY010000258.1:0-2843 GCA_964597455.1 uncultured Desulfovibrionaceae bacterium | reverse complement strand
CCTGGATATCTCCCACTTCCACTCCTGCCATCGTCAGCCGGTTTGCCAGCTCTTCAGGAGAATAAGGGATTTCCACATAATCCCGAAGCCAGTTATATGGTACTTTCATTTAGGCAATACCCCCTTATCTTTGGCTTAACATGCGTAAATCGTTGCTGTAGAATAACCGTATATCGTCAATTCCGTATTTGAGCATAGCAATTCGTTCCACGCCCATGCCAAAGGCGTATCCTGTCACTTCTTCCGGGTCATAGCCGGATACTCTGAGAACATTCGGATGTGACATCCCTGAACCCAGCACCTCCAGCCACCCGGTTCCCCCGCAAACACGACATCCTTTACCGTTGCAAACGATACAGGAAATATCTACTTCAGCACTGGGTTCCGTAAAAGGGAAAAAACTGGGACGCAGGCGTATTTCCCTGTTTTCCCCGAACATTTCCCTGGCAAACAGGAGCAGCGTTCCTTTAAGGTCGGCAAGGGTAATCCCCCTGTCCACCACCAGCCCCTCTACCTGATGGAACATGGGGGAATGGGTTACGTCGTCATCCCTGCGGTATACCTTACCCGGAGAGATAATCCGCACGGGAAGTACCGGGGCTTGGACTTCCATAGTGCGCACTTCTACGGGAGAGGTATGCGTACGCAAGAGGACCTCCGGGTTTATATAAAAGGAATCCTGCATATCCCTGGCCGGATGTTCGGGCGGCATATTTAACGCTTCAAAATTATAATAGTCCAGTTCTACATCAGGCCCTTCCGCAATTTTAAAACCCATACAGGTAAAAATTGCTTCGATTTCCTCCAAAACAATTGTGATGGGATGTTTGCGCCCGACACCAAAAGTCCTTCCGGGAAGTGTAATGTCTATACGCTCCCTTTCCCAGCGGTTGGCGGCATCTTTGCTTTCAAGCTCAGCTTTCCTGTTATCAAACAATCCTTCAGAGCTCCTCTTCAACTCGTTGAGCAATTTGCCGAAAAACGGCCTTTCTTCAGCAGAAACCTCGCCCATTTTGCGCATAAGTAAGGTTACCTCACCTTTTTTGCCGAGATAACGAACACGCATAGCCTCAAGTTCTTTCAAATCAGCGGCAGTCTTCAGATCTCCGGCAAGTGTTTCCTTCAGCTTCTCTATTCTATCATGCATCTTATGACCCTCCATCTATTCCCGTTTTTGTCTTTTAAGTTAAAAAACTTCCGTCCTTATTAATGGGACGAAAGTTTTCCGTGGTACCACCCAATATTCAACTCCAGTGGAGCCCTCATTAGTATGATAACGGTAAAAACCGAAACAGCCTACTGACCAAGTTCTACTGGCTTTCAGCAGTCAACTCCAGGGCGAACTTCAGCCGGACATCCTCAGGAGGCTCACAGACTAAGACCTCCCTTTCTGTGGATTCTGTGCAGGCCTACTCTTCCCCTTCACAGTTTTTAGTGATTATATATTATGATAACGCAAGAAGGCGTTTGTAAAGCAAATATGCGGCAACGGAACCTGTATTTTCAAAAATCACCCAAAAAAACTCGGCGGTCATCATCTTTAGGGACCCCTTTCATTTGTTTTTTAAGGGACCATAATAAATTATAGCATAATGATAATTAAAAAACAATCTTCCCCTGCAAGAGCTCACCGAAAATTATACCATTTTTTCCAGCTGTCTGCAGTGTTCAAAAATAAAAACAGCAGCAGCCATGGCGGCGTTAAGGGCAGCTATTTTCCCCTTTAAGGGTATATAGGCCTTGACATCGGCGCCAGCCAGTAACAAATCACTGATCCCCCTGTTTTCGTTTCCGATAATAACCGCTTTTTTCTGCTTCAAATCCAGATCATAATAAGGAACAGTCCCGCCGGGATCAGCAGCGATAAGCTGCATAGATTTTTCCCTGAGCATCCTCAGGCATTCTTCCGGCCTGGCAACCTCCAATACCGGAAAACTAAAGACACCTCCCATTGATGCCCTCAATACTTTAGGGTTATATAGCTCCACCGTACCCGGTAACAGAATAATGCCGGCCCCGCTTTCAAAAGCCGCGGCAGCCGTACGAATGATGGTGCCCAGGTTGCCCGGATCCTGAATACCATCCAGAATAAGCATAAAATATATGCTGCTTCTCTGTAAAAGCTCAGGCCCCGGTTGCACCGGCATAGGCGCAATAGCGCCAATGCCCTGAGGGCTCTCCGTTTGGGCAATTGCCTTAAATGTTTTTTCCGGCACTTCAATCATCCTGGATCCGGTTCTTTTTAACCTGACCAGCAATTCACGGGTACCACCGGCTTTATTATGCTCCGGGGTATAGAGAACGGTTTCCGGTATAATACCGGCTTTAACAGCTTCATCCAGAAGAAGAGAGCCCTCAATAATTATTTTTCCCAGCTTTTTTCTGAACTTGCGGCTCCCAAGTAAATTATATTCACGAATTATTTTGTTACTTAAGGAAAAGTTCCGTTGCATATCAGTTCTGTTCCTTCTTAAATTTTAGAAAAGAAAAAGACCTATTTTCTAGGTCTTCCCTCTCTTAACGCTTCTCCTGGGCAACTTTAACAAGCTCGCTGAAAGCTGCCGGATCGTTTATGGCCAGATCCGCCAGAAGCTTGCGGTTTATTTCTACTCCCGCCCTTTTCAGCCCCCCCATCAATTTGCTGTATGAAAGGCCGTTGTTTCTGGCAGCGGCGTTAATTCTCGCTATCCAAAGCTTTCGAAAATCCCTTTTGCGGACTTTACGATCCCTGTAAGCATAAGACAGGGACTTCATTACCTGCTGGTTGGCAACCCTGAACAGTTTGCCCTTTGCTCCAAAGTACCCCTTGGCCAGTTTAAGGATTTTCTTCCTTCTTTTCCTGG
>CAZQXY010000257.1:0-2858 GCA_964597455.1 uncultured Desulfovibrionaceae bacterium | reverse complement strand
CCGCACGGATCTGCCGCAGTCCATAGCCATTATCCGGGTAAACGAAGACGGCACCAAAGCCGTGCTTTACAACGGCGCCGTGGAGATCGGCCAGGGCAGCGACACAGTGCTTTGCCAGATGGCCGCCGAAGCCATGGGCTACTGCTATGAGGACATAGAGATTGTCTCCGGCGATACGGAACTGTCCACACACGACTTCGGCGCCTATGCCAGCCGGCAGACACTGATGAGCGGCTGGGCCGTAAAATTTGCCGGTGAGCAGATAAAAGAGAAAATCCTCAAAACTGCCGCCGGGATGATGGGTTACCTTCCCGAACAGCTGGATGCCCGGCAGGGGAAAGTCTTCCTCAAGGCCCACCCGGAAGAATCACTTAGCTTTGCCGAGGTGGCCAGGGCCTACTTTGTCAAGAACGGGGCCTTGATCGGCCAGGGTTCCTATACGCCTCCCAAACTGGGCGGGACCTTTAAGGGTGCGGCCGTGGGCACATCCCCGGCATACAGCTCTGCAACACAGGTTGCCGAAGTGAAGATCGACGAAGAAACCGGCGAGATCACGGTTCTAGAAGCCTGGGATGTCCATGACTGCGGCTTTGTTATCAACCCGGCCCTGCTGCACGGCCAGGTCCACGGCGCTTTTTACATGGGCATGGGCGAATCGATCTGGGAAGAAGTACTCTTCGATGAAAAAGGGGACGTTGCCAACGGCAACCTTGCCGAATACAGGATGCCCACAGCGCTGGATATGCCCCCGGTAACTTCTGAACTTGTTGACAGCATCGATCCCAATGCTCCCTGGGGAGTAAAGGAAGTCGGCGAAGGGGCTACCACGCCCACCATGGCCTGCCTTGCCAATGCTATCTACGATGCTATGGGGGTCCGCATTGAAAGCTTACCGCTTACTTACGAGAAAGTCTGGCGGGCCTTAAAAGAAAAACGAGAAAAAGATAAAGCATAAATTAACCCGAAGGCAGCAACTTCCTTTCACTTGAAGAAAAAGCTTATAGTTGTTTTTTAGGCTTATTACTCCGGAAGAACAGCTCCAGAAGCGTGGTAAAGATATGCCGGGAGGATACGTCTTTACCACGCCTTTTCTAACACCCTGCACCTTTAGTCCTACTAATCCTGTACCTTTAGTCCTTTAAGGTCTTTGCCCTTTAGATTGTCCAATATGGCAAAAAAACATAATTAGATTTTCAACCAATTTGGCCGTTGACAGTTTTTTGATACATAAGTTATGTTTAGATTGCTAAATATTTAAAATTTTTGAAAAGTAACCGCCAACTTATTCGGAGCATTGGACTGCAAAAATCAAGAAAGGAGGCATTTCCCTTTCATTGCAAGAGTATTAGAAAGTGTTTGAGCCTGGTTTTTCTGGAGGTCAGCATTGATAAAGGAGGTTGTAAGTATGGATAAAAACGTATCCTGGGCAAATCCTGCTACCGCAGGTATCGTCGGCTTGTGTACAGTCGTAATTCCGTTATCGATCTTAAATCTGGGATGGATACCTCCCGAGAGCGCCCCCATCATTATCGGTTGGCTGTTATTTGGAGGTTTGGTGCAGGTGATCAGCGGTATTATAGAGTTTAAAAGAGGAGGGCTTCTTTTTGCCACCCCGCTTTTGGTATTTGGACTAATGTTATGTATAACACCCGCATTCGGTGAGATCGTCAAGATATGGATTAAAGGTTCTGCGGTCCCCCCGGCGGTAGGCGGAGTTGGTTTTTTGGTGGTCGCCGTTTACGTAGCAGCCTTTTTTGTGGCTACCGGGCTGGTGAGCTGGTTTCTATTTACTCTCTGCCTCTTGCTCGATCTGGGTTTATGGCTCGTGGGGTTAACCGATGCCGGGGCGTTAGGTCCAGGGGCAGGAGCATTTGGCTGGTATTGTCTTCTTATTTTTGCTATCGGCATGCTTTACATGGCCTGCGCTCTTTTTCTAAATGAAATGTTCAACAAACCGGTGCTTCCCATCGGTGCTCCTTTATTCAAAAAGGATGCCCCGTTGGAAACAGAACAAAAAATTGCATCATAAACATTATCAAACATTATCTTGAAAATACCCGAAAAGCTTGATACAGACCTTTATTTCTTATATCAAATTATTACATATATCAATTATTTTTACATAACCGAAAGGAGTCGATAGAAATGAATAAAAAGCGTAGTTTTCCTAGCCCCCACGAAGTGCCGGCCGTTCCGGGAACAGAGGGATGGGAGCGTATGTATCCCTATTATTACACCTTTACCACAGAAGACAAGGAGATGCAGGAATACGAAAACAAAATGCTCTGGTATTATGACGGCCTCCACTATCCCCAACCCATGTATCCTTTTGACCTTATCTGGGATGAGGCCTGGTATGTAGGACTTTCTCAAAACAACAGCCGCATGTTCTCCGTGCCCGCTTCGATGGGCATCGACCACCGCATCATCAACGGGTACATCTATATTGCACCGGTTGCGATTGAAGACCCGGAGGTAATTGAAAAAAGAGCAGCGGAATTCCAAAAAAGAGCCGGCTTTTATTTCAATAACTGGGCCAGTCTCTACGCAAAGTGGAAAGAAAAAGTGCTCGACGTCATTAAAAGGGTGGAAGAAATAGACCTCAGTGCACCGGCCAGCGATCTGGAAGATGAGTCAGTCGTTTTTGAAGGTAAGGGGATAACCAGCGGTTTTGAACTCTACCGCAATTACAAGCGGCTAATCGAGTACGGGTTGGAAGCCTGGCAGTACCATTTTGAATTTCTCAATCTCGGTTACGCTTCTTTTGTAATTTTGCAGGATTTTTGTAAAAAAGTTTTCCCCGGGATGACCGATGCCACGCTCACAAAAATGGTCGGCGGAGTAGATGTCATGTTATA
>CAZQXY010000256.1:2267-2880 GCA_964597455.1 uncultured Desulfovibrionaceae bacterium | reverse complement strand
TGTGCTGGAGATTGCGGAATCACCTTCAAAACATAATAAATCCCCTCTTCTGTTTTTTCAACATCCATTAATTCGACTTCCTGTGCCTGTGCAAGACCTTGCATGAAGACCACCGCAGATTCGCCCTGGTTTGTAATTATCTCCAGCAGCGCATGATAACTGGTAACTTTTGCTGCTTTTTGCAGAGTTTTCTTAATAATACCCTCTGCACCCAAACTTCTCGAAGAAAAAGGTAGATAGCACAGCCTAAAGCGATTGCCCCTGTTATCAGCAGAGCAAGAACAATTTTGGGGTGTTTTTTCATCATTAACCATCCCCATTTATAAAAAACATATTCATCAATTATTTATACGTCATAGAATATTTTTTAACACTCCAATAATTGCTCATCCCCTCCCCAAACCTATACCTCATATATCCAAAGCGTATTCCTAACCCTATTAATATTATTCATATCTAGGCCCATAAGTAGGGATAGCCTGACCAACTTCCAATGCCCCAAGATCAGGTGCGTTGCCAGTAAAATCATCGTTAATATTGGGAAGAAAGCATCCAGCATCAACCGCAACAGAATTTGGTTTAAGCCGAAAATCCAGGCTCTTGATTTTGTATA
>CAZQXY010000256.1:0-2257 GCA_964597455.1 uncultured Desulfovibrionaceae bacterium | reverse complement strand
TTCCCCCCCCTAATCCTGCACCGTCGCCCTGATAATACCCTGACGGCTGACCCTGGCGGCTAACTAATTTTTTGTGACGGTCACCGGCTAATCCGGTAGAGTTCGCCGGGCTGTGCGGGTGGCAGTTCTACCGTCTCTCTGAAAGCTGCGGGAAAAAGGTCCAGGACATCCCCCGCTTTAAACCCCCTGTCCCCGGAATGCTTTACGAGCAGATCCGCCGCCAGGCCGTGCAGGTAAGCCCCGCAGAGAGCAGCCTTGCCCGGAGTGAGTCCCTGGGCACAAAAAGCGGTAATCAGGCCGGTAAGCAAATCCCCTGTCCCCGCCGTGGAAAGAGCGGGATTTCCAGTAGGATTGATATATATCTCTCCCTCAGGGAAGGCAATAACCGTATAAGCCCCTTTGAGAACTACTATAGCATTCCATTCGGCAGCTTTTTGCGAAGCCAACTCCCACCGCTGTTTTTGCACATCTTTTGTATCAATCCCCAGCATCCTGGCCATTTCACCCGGGTGGGGAGTAAATATAAACGCGGCCTTTCTTTCCTCCAATTGCGTTAAATAGCCGGGCTCCAGAGCCAGCGCGCCCAGTCCTCCGGCATCGATCACAAAAGGAAGGGATACCTCCCGGGCGAGGCCTTTAAGCAAGTTGAGCGTTTCCCGGCTGGGTTTGAGGCCCGGTCCCAGCGCCAGCGCATCGCAGCCGGCAGCATGTTCCAAAATTTCAGGGAGGCTGCCTTCTGTCAGGTTTCCCCCGCCATCTCCTTTAAAACCGAGCACAATCACTTCTTTTAATTTTGCCTCCAGCACCGCGCGCAGCTCTCCGGCAGCAACACCGGCATAAACCAGACCTGCGCCGCCGCGCAATGCGGCCTCTCCGGCCAGTGCCGCCGCCCCGGTCATCCCCGGAGAACCGGCAAGAAGCAGCACCCGCCCGTATGTACCTTTATGGCTCTCTAAAACCCGCAACGGGAGTTGCGAGCGCACAAAATCCCCCGTAAGCAGGTTCTCTTGAATATCCGCAGAAGAGGTAAGGGCTTCGGGTATGCCGATATCCGCCACAAATAGCCTGCCGGTGCAGCCGGCGCCAGGGAAACGCAGCAGCCCCCTTTTGGGGAGAGCAAAGGTAACCGTATAATCCGCCCGCACCGCCGTTCCCATCACTTCACCGGAGTCAGCGGAAATTCCGGAGGGGATATCGATAGAGACCACTGGAGCGGAGCTGCTATTGATTGCTTCGATAAGCTCCTCATAAAGTCCGCTGACCTTTCGCCCGATACCGGTGCCCAAAAGAGCATCCACAATGAGGTCAGAGCTATTCAAGTCCTTCAGGCAGGCGAGCGGGTCTTTTTCGGCCATCGCCTTTACTTCACAGCCGGTATTGAGCAAAACCTGGTAATTTACGGCAGCGTCCCCCTGATAATCGGAAACAGGGGCCACAGCCCAAGTTGCCACGCAATAACCCAGCCGCTTCAGGTGCCTGGCAATAACGAACCCGTCACCTCCATTGTTGCCCTTTCCACATAAAATAACTATGCTGCCGCTCCCGCTGTCCGGCCGCAGCTTCCTGAGCAAATTTACCGCCTGCAGCCCGGCATTTTCCATCAGGATCAGGCCGGGAATACCGTAACGAGTTATGGCCTCCCGATCAATCAGGCCCATTTTTTTTCCGGATACAATTTTCATCGCTACCCCTCCCGTATAGATAAATTATTTCCATTGCCTTAAATTATATCATTATTTTAAGGCCCGAAGGACGATAGTACACCCTTGAGGGAGGAAAGGTTAAGTAACCTGGTTGTATTATCCTAATCCGCTGCTAGAAGAGTATATAACATCGCCCGATATCCCTGGCTTATACCTGGCCTCCTTGATTGATATCGCGGCTATGAAATGGGCAGCCCTAAGCAGCCGTGGATCTCGTAAGGATTTTATCGATCTATATTTTATTGCCCAAGCCGGATTAGAAGTACAATCACTTGTTCCTTTACTGGCCAAAAAGTTCCCGGATTCCAATATCAATTATTATCACATGATCAAGAGTTTGTCATATTTTGACGATGCCGAACACGAGGCCTGGCCAGTGATGCATAAGTCGGTGCAATGGGAAGAAATAGAAGCATTTTTCCAGCAACAACAAAAGCTGTTACTGGACAAATGCTTATGCAAGTAGACTATCATGTAAGGTATGCGGATTCGGACCTGGATATCTACGTTGTGATAGCCAAACGCCTACATGATTCCTGAAGGTTTCAGGTGGG
>CAZQXY010000255.1:0-2890 GCA_964597455.1 uncultured Desulfovibrionaceae bacterium | reverse complement strand
ATAAATTACCTTCTATGCAAATGCATAAAAATATGTTAAAATTTTAGCATAATTTGTTTAAGCTGCCAAGTTAATGCTGAAATATAAATTATTAAAAGATGAACACTTATTTTCCGGCGGAGGTAACATAATGAAAGAAAGAAATACTTATACCATACAATACGCTAAACTTTTTATCCTTCTGCTGAAGTTGAACCTGATACTGGCCATTTTCTTTACAGCCATAACCGCAAATATATCTGTCACAGAAGCAGTTGATAACCAAAATGTTGTCCAGGTAAAAGTGGACATGCTCAATATGAGAACAGGCCCTTCAACTTCTTTTATCAAAATTGATGGCCTACCGGCGGACACTCCTTTGGATGTTCTTTTTCAAGAAGGGGACTGGCTGCTGGTTCAGCTTCAAGACGGCAGAACCGGCTGGGTTTGCAGTGAATATACCGGTTATTCTGCAGAAATGGCGGACAAGCTGCCAACAATTATCGGAGAAAAAACAAATGTCGAAGTTAATCTATTAAACGTCAGGCTTGGCCCTGAATTAAATAATGATAAAATTTATCAGTTAAACCGCAATTGTTCAGTTTTGGTATATTTTGAACAGGGTAAATGGCTGCTGGTAAGACTGGCTGACGGTTCAAGCGGATGGATCTTCCGGGAGCACACCTCTTATGTTTCAAAAGATGAACTTGTCCAAAGTGAATCAGGTCAAGATTATGCAGAAGAAGGAATAACTCAAGAAGAAAAAGAATCTCCGGCAGATCCGGCAGATGAAGAAGTAAAAACCCCGGAAAAAGAAAATGTCCAGGGAAAAATGCCTGAGCATATTCCTTTTCAGGTCGTTGTCGACATAGATTTTTTACTCTTAAGAAATAACCCCAACCTGGATAGTTTTCCTATCGAAATTATCCCTATGGACACAGTTCTTACAGTCCTGCAATCAGACGAAAATGACTGGTTGCAGGTTACGCTTCCGGACGGAAGACAGGGGTGGGTTACCGGTCGGCACACTAAAAAAATCAATACCGAAGAAAGGAACTCCGAACAACCCGTTACATATTTTCGGCTTGCAACAGTCAAAGCCGATATTTTAAGGGTACGCTCCGGCCCGGGACTTACACACACTCAAACCGGAAGGGTCTATTCCGGAAATCACCTGCTCACCTTACAGGAACAGGACGGCTGGTACTATGTGCAGACCCCAACAGGGCAATACGGCTGGATCAGCGGTGAGTATGCTTCCTTAAAAGAAGTTGCCTCCGAAACTTCACGGAGCGCCGCATCGCGTGATGGAAGTACGCATACCCGGGACATTACTCTGGTCATCGATCCGGGCCATGGTGGCAGCGATTCCGGGGCTACCGGCATTACGGGGTTAAAGGAAAAAAACGTAAACCTTACGGTGTCTTTATATCTGGCAGATTTGCTGCGCTCCCAGGGTTTTAATGTGGTTCTGACACGCAAGAGCGACGTAGACAACATCAGCTTAAGCGAAAGGGTTGCCATAGCTGAAAAAGCTAAGGCCGATCTTTTCATCAGTATCCATGCCAATGCACACCTGACCAATATCTTTGCTTCCGGGACAGAAACCTACTACTATCAAAACAAAAGCACTTCTCCGCAAAGCTTCTACCTGGCCTCCCTCCTGCAGCAGGAAACCACGCGTGTTCTGAAACTGCCCAACCGGGGCGTAAAAACAAAGCCCTTTCACGTTATCAAGGAAACCAGCATGCCCTCAGCCCTACTGGAGTTAGCTTTCCTTTCCAACGCTGTAGACGAAAAAATGCTCAGATCTAACGACTTCCTCAGATTGGGGTCCGTAGGGATCTACCGGGCAATACTGAGATACTACAACCTCAAACCTTAGTGCGACACTGGTGCGACACTGGGGACGGTTCTCTCTGTCGCACTAGACTACAGCTACAGCATTGCTGCTACAGCAGGGGCTAAGGTAAAGGAACATTGAGACTTTAGGAATATTTAGTTATATGCGTACTCAAGTAATATTACTAAAATGATAAACAATCTGAGAAATCTCGGCCGATTATACAGAAAGGGGGGAATACCATATGGATCAAGATAAAAATAAGGACACAGACATAGAATTTGATAGGATTTGCCAGAATTGCGGCTCTTTTTTTCAAGACAGCGAAGATCTAGATGCCTTTGTATGTCCGGGTCTGGGTGTATGCTTGAATGATAAAGCATTTGAACCCTTCTTAGATGAAATTATTGAAAAGGATGATTTTTCAAGCTGCCATGATTTATATCTGCAAAAGCGTTATAATGGGGAAAAAGAGGCGTGTGATGACTTTGCAGAGCCTGAAATGATTGACTTACCAGAAGGTATGGCTATAGAAGATTATATCCATTATGAAGCGCTGGATAAAGCTCTGAAGAATCAAAATGTCGATGAAGTCGTCCGCTATTTTTATAGTTCAGATAGTGCAATGGTGAATAAAGCATTGTCTGCAATTTCTATATATTTTTATAGCGGGAATGAGGGCGCATTTAAAGGGTTGCTCAATTATTATCTGAGCCTTGGCCCTGCGGAAAGTCTTGATGATGTTCATTTGAGAAAGAGGATAATTGATATGCTTTCCAAATATGAGTCAAATAGAAGAGTAATAGAAGCTTATGTTAAAGAACTTGAGAGAACTCCGTCAAATAACACCACCAGGCAATTGTACTCATTGGTGCTAAATCGATTAAAATGGTGTCCTCATGAGATAGTGGACGATTTGCTCTTGGAATTGCTGAATAAGAAACAATATAGTTCTAAAATGTATAATAGAATCATGGAAATCATAGGAATATAAATGGTGCGACACAAGAACAGTCCGAGACCACTGAAAAACTATGTTCTTGGCTAGCTATGCTTAAATCACTTTGA
>CAZQXY010000254.1:0-2927 GCA_964597455.1 uncultured Desulfovibrionaceae bacterium | reverse complement strand
GCAGCTAATTGTCAAGAGAATCAAGGCTTTTCAATCACCTACAGAAAATATTTTTTCTCCGGGACGAACCATACCCAGATGTTTTCTGGCCTGCATTTCGATATATTCTTCATCCTGTAAAAGAATTATCTCCTGCTTCAGGCTTTCATTGTCGGCCCGGAGCGCCTCAAGGTCCAGGCCGAGAGCTTCGGCTTCGCCCGTTATCTCCCGGCAGGTCCGGGTTTGTCCCAAAAACAGGCCGGCGGTTATGAGTATGCAGGTTATAACGAAAACAAAAACAAACACTTTCTTGATAATTTTTTTGGGACTCTGTGGGTACAAAAGTATCCTGCCGTTTTTCATCTTACTTTTTTCCTCGAAGTGCTTTATAGGTAGTTATTCTTTGATCCAAATAATTCGTTATGCTGTGAAGAAAATCCTGCAGGATATTCAATAATTTTAGAATTTTAAAGATGATCGACCGCAATGCTCTAAATATTATAAACAGATTCCGATACATAAAGACGCTGAGCACAAGATAGTAAAAAAACATGCCAAATACTAACGCAATAAAAACAAATAATCTTACTTCACCATAATTCAACAAATAAAGGATCTGGTAGATTATAAGAGCAGCCAGCAGGCAAAGAATAAGGTCCATAAAAAAAATAATTCTCCTGGAAAAACTGAAAACCTTGGCGAAAGCCTTAAAAAAATCAAAAATCAACCCTGTTATTAATCCTACCGCAATAAAATATAAAAAAACCAGTAACTGCTGTTCAACAGGAAGCCCAAACATATTATTTAAAGAGTCTCCCTAAAAAGCTTTTCCCCCGGTCTTTTCTCCTGAGATTTCTTTCCTCTGAATAGGCAAGCTCCAACAAAAATCCTTCTATAATCAGCTCCCCCTGCTCCAGATTGAGATGATTTATATGCAAATCCTCGCCCCGCATGGCAAGTAAACCCTGATCCGTCTCCAAGATAATTTCCTGATCGTCAAAGCTGTCAACATTAAGAACACCGGAAACCTCAATTTTCTCACGCTTATCGATAATTAACCTGTGCATGCCCTGTTGCTTGGAAATATATTTGTCCTCCATAGCATACCTCTCCTTTAAAATCATTATATGAAAGAGGCAAGCATAAGATTCCTGGATCAGGTAAATTAGTCCCACAAAGTTACTACATCAACATCTTTATAAAAATAGGCAATTATCTCCTCCGGAGACCTTCCCTCTTCCGCGAGGGCCCGGGCACCCCACTGGCAAACCCCAACGCCATGACCATAGCCTGTTCCCTGCATTTTTACTTCCCCGTCAGCCATACTTACTTCTTCCAGAAGAGTGGACCGCATCTCTGTGCTGCCTAGGGCAAGGCGCAAAGAGGGGCCGGAAATTGTCTGCCTATTTACATTGAAAGAGGTGACGCGACCGGAAGGCCCGCGCTTTTCTACTTCTATTGTCTCCAGGCCCCCCGGATCCTCCCCGGTTACTTCTTTAACAGCCGCTCTGACCTGCTCTGCGGAAAAGACCGCCGCCCACTGCCCCTCTTCTTCAGAGATAATTTTTTCACCAGGTCCTTCAACAACTTGAATATAGGGAGGATTTCCCTCCTTAAAATCAAGCCCCTCGTCCGCTAGGGCGGTTTTGGGACCGGCGTAAGCGTTAAACCAGGCTTGAATAAATTGATTGTTATGACAGACTACTTCGCCCCTTGTTAATCTTACTGCCTCCCTCACCCTATCGGTAATATCCTCTGCACTGTACGCCTGAAATTCTTCAACGTCCGTGGAAGCATGAGCATTATGCTGAGGAGCGCCTCCCGACTCGGCAATTTTTTTCAAAGTGAAGGTTCTGGCGATAATCGCCTGGGCAGCCAGCGCTTCCAGTGGCCATTTTGGATCCATTTCTCCAGCAACAACCCCGGCAATGTACTCTTCCATGGGCATTTTCTCAACCGCACCTTTGTCGGCAACATATACGGAAATTTCCGGTTCCTGCCGCCGGCCCTGGTCGATTTCCGGCGGTACTTGCTGTATTTCCCCTTCAGCAGCAGGAGGCTCGGCAGGAGGCGTACTTTTCATCCGGCAGCTGGCAATATAAATGCTTAGCAGAGCAACCACTAGCATTACAGGGACAATTATTTCAGAGATCTTCTTTCTAGCAGAAGTATCGGTCAACTTTTAAGAACCCTCCGTTCATTTAAGAATAGGGCCGGGAAAATAACTATTTCCCGGCCCATCCTGATGGAATTACCGAGAACCATTAAAAAGGGAACGGTGCTCAGGATAAAAACCATATTTTTTCTGTTTTGCATTTTACCGGGTTATAATTCTTTCTTTGAGGTTCTCGCCTGTCCTAATTCTTTCTTTGAGGTTCTTGCCCGCTTTAAAAGCAGGGATATTAATGGCAGGCATCTTGACGATTTCTTTCCTGGCCGGGTTAAAACCCTCTCTTTCCTTCAACGTTCTGGTAAAGAAAGTGCCAAAGCCGATAACCTGAACCTTATCACCGTTTCCCAGCGCCTCGCTAATAGTATCAAACAACGCATTGATTGTTTTCTCGGAATCTTTCTTCGTAAAACCTGTTTTTTGTGCCACACCGGAAACAAGTTCAGCTTTATTCATTATCTTCCCTCCGTAACTACTATGTTTTTTAAAAACTATGATTTTTCTTCTTTTTCCAGGGTTTTAGCTTCCTCCCACCATTGATCCAGCTCTTCAAGTGAATAGTTTGGGTAATCCCCACCGTGCAGTTTGACCTGTTTCTCAATATACCTGAACCTTCTTATAAACTTATCAACAGTAAGATTGAGAGCTATCTCCGCATCTATTTTCAAGAAACGCGCAACATTGACAAGGGAGAAAAATAGATCCCCCAACTCCTCTTCTATCTTTTCCCGATTTCCCGCTGTATATGCATCGCTAAGCTCCTGAACCTCCTCAACCA
>CAZQXY010000253.1:324-2940 GCA_964597455.1 uncultured Desulfovibrionaceae bacterium | reverse complement strand
TAATTCGTTAATATGGCAGGAGGATCCTTCATCATAAACTAAACAAGTACGAAGGATTAATACCTCTCTGCCGTTCTACCGTTCTGCCGCTCTTTATGGTCGGAGGTTTCTCCGACACTTATTTTTTAAATGTGCAGGTTTGCGCGTCTTTTAAAGCGAATAATAAAAATGTATATCGAAACGAAAGAAATGACATTATAAGGTTTATATGATGACAGATACAAGATACCCTCTTTTCGAGCAAATACCAGAAAATTTCTTTTCCGTGCTGGCCGGCCCTCTGAAGGAACTCCATGCGGGGCTTCTCTTCCTGGTGTACGAGCAGTACCGCCGTACCATTTATACCCTTCCCCGGGAGACAGTAATCGATCTTTTCTGCGAGTACCTGGAAAGTGTGGAGCTACAGCAGTGGCCGGAGGAGGATGGCGGCAGTGGCAGCAGTGATGGTGGGGATGGTGGCGGCAGCGGTGGTATTAGTGATGGGCAGCTGCCGGTACAAAGCATCCGGGAGAGGGCCAACCTCCTCTTTCGCAAGCTGGTCGATGCCGGCTGGCTTAACCAGGAACAGCACTACGACTATACTTTTAAGGTTTCCGTGCCCGATTACGCCCTGGCCATGATGGAGACGCTGGAAAAAATCTGCACGGGCTACCGGATGGAGTTTCGGGGCAGGGTGCTCAGCATCTACCAGAACCTCACCGGGGATGAAGGGATGTCCTACGTCGCTCTGCAGCAAGCGGCGGAATATACATCCGAGCTTATTGACGGTTTAAAGCGCCTCAGCCACAGCATTAAGGGCTACACAGAGAAGCTCCTGGGGAAAAAAGATCCCCGCGAGATAATGAGCCATATTTTTGACGAATATCATGCCCAGGTACTGGGCGAACAGTACTATCGCCTGAAAACATCGGAACATATCTCCAAGTACCGCACCGGTATTCTTTCCCGGGTTAGGGAGTGGCAATCCAATCGTCCTGAGATCCTTAACCAGGCTGCCCGGATGATGGAAGAACGTCAGGTTGCAGACCGCCTGACCGCGGAGAATAACCTTTATGACTGGCTGGAATTTATCGAAGAGTCTTTCCGGCACATGGATGAGCTGCTGGAGGAAATCGACCGCCGCAACGTGCAGTATGCCCGTTCTGCCGTAGAAAAGCTGCGCTTCCAGCTACAGCAGGGCCGGGGGGTTGGACAGCACCTGGCAACGGCACTGCGCGAGCTTGCCCGCCGCGCCCGGGAGTGCGGGGAATATGATGAAGCCCCCGTTGAGATGTCCGGGCTGATCAGGCTGTTTCCCCAGCGAACGGTTGATGAATACAGCATTAAGACTCCGGCGCAGCAGTCCCGGGAGCACCGCCCGCAACCGCTGGATCTGGTGGAAATCTCAAAAGAAACGCGCACCTCTAAGCTGGACAGGTTCCGCCGGCGGGTACAGGACGAGATCACCATGGAGGAGATTAACCGCTATGTCCTCAGCCTAATGCAGGATAAAAAGCAACTTCCCCTGAGCGAGGTGCCGATGCGTACCCGTGAGCAGTGGATTAAGCTGATCTATATTCTCCTTTTCGGCCGCTCGCGCCGCGCACGTTACCTTCTCGGCGGTGAGCACGGCAAGACCGTCAGCCTGCTCGGCGGATCGGTTGAGGTTCCCGCCCTGATCTTGGAGAGAAAGGATAACTGAGTTATGGCAAATTTTGAAGAACTGCATACAGAGCTTAGCGACAAAGAAAAACAGCTCTTCAGCGAAACGGTGAACCTGCTCCTGGCCAGGACCTACTTGGTTTACGAGCGGCAAGAAGATCGCCGCCACTATCGTTTTGTGGAAAAACACCTGGAGCTTTTCCGCCGCTACCTTGAAATAGCTCGCTGGAGCATCCACCTGGTCAAGCAGTACGGGGTAATCCAGTGCTATAACATGGACGAGCGCAACAGGCGCAATTTCACCCTGCAGGAAACCATCTTCCTCTTTATCCTGCGCCTTCTCTATGACGAAAAGCGCCGGGACTTGCGCCTGACCCAGCAGGTGCTGGTAACGGGACAGGAAATACAGGAAAAATACCTGGCGCTGCAGATAAAAAACAGGCTCCCCGCCAGGGAGGTTATGCAGCGGATCTTGAAGATGTTCGGCTCCTTCTCCCTGCTGGATCTCAAACGGGGGCACTGGAGGGAACCCGATGCGGTTTATGAACTCTACCCCTCCCTTCTGCTTGTTCTAAGTACCGGCGATCTGGAGAGCCTGGCCGACTGGCTGAAGGAAAGAGCCGATACAGCCGGAACAGGAATAGATGCTGATGACAACAGCTATGCGCTGGAAGCAGAAACGGATGCTATTGATGATATTAACTATGAAGAAGATGAAGGGGAAAAAGCAGGAGCTGGGACAGAAATAGTAGAGGAAGTAGAAGAAGAAGCATTAGCAGCAACACCAGAAGAAGATGATGATGATGAAGGAGAAAAATAGAAGGTCTATAGGCTGAGGAAAAACTGAGATATTAAACGATAACCGAGGATGGTTTGATGGGGCCGAAGAACAGGTTGCAATATTTCAAAGTCAGGAAACTTTCTGCTTTGTTAAGAGGCAACGGGGGTTGAAACAATGGGCGTTGAGATAGATTG
>CAZQXY010000253.1:0-314 GCA_964597455.1 uncultured Desulfovibrionaceae bacterium | reverse complement strand
AGAAACGGATGCTATTGATGATGTTAATTATGAAGAAGATGATAATGATAATGACGATAATGAAGGAGAAAAATAGAAGGTCTATAGGCTGAGGAAAAACTGAGCAAGCGCAGAAATGGAGGTCTCTATGCGACACCTGACGAAGGTAAAGCTCATAAACTGGCACTTTTTTACGGATGAAACGATTATCATCGACGGCAGCACGCTAATAACAGGCGATAACGGATCCGGCAAATCGACCCTTGTGGATGCCATCCAAGTCGCCATCGTGGCCAATCTAAAAAAGGTCCGTTTTAACTCCTCGGCGATGGAGG
>CAZQXY010000252.1:0-2982 GCA_964597455.1 uncultured Desulfovibrionaceae bacterium | reverse complement strand
TCACACCGTCCACAATAACACAATCCTTGAGCATTATTTTTCCCCCTTTATTTTTCAAATCGGGGAGCTGCCGGAGCGCCGTTTCCCCAAAACTTTCAGAAGGCTGTCCCGCTGCAACTGAATAAAGGGCGCCTCAGCGAAAACAGACTTTTAAATATCGGTCAGGTCAGTTCTCAGGTGCCCGGCTTCTACTCCTGCTTTTTGCGCCGCCGCCGCACCAGCAAGATGATTACGGCGGAGAGGCCAAGCAGCGGCAGAAAAATCACGGCGATGATGAGAATGGTGTTGGGGGCGGTGGCGGTAACCTGGATGATATTATTTGTGCCGGTTTCGAGTTTCCATTCCATGGTTTTACCGTCATCGCTTACAGCGTCGGCGTTGTGCTCCGAGGGCTTGACCGGCAGGGTCAGGGCAAAGCGGATGTCCGCCAGGCGGGCCAAGGCATCCAAATCTTCTCCCAAGATTTTTGCCAGATCAAAATCTGTGCTGACGCGGTAGGTATTGGTCAGCAGATGTTTTGAAAGAGTCACGATGGGTTTATCGCTGATGACCATGTTCTCGCCCAGCTTCAGCGAAGAAAACTTCTCCAGGGATGAGATTTTCTTAACTGCGGTAAAGCCCACCTGTTTGTCGGCGGCGAAATCCTCTATCGTGAATTCATCCTTCGACAAGTCCTTCTTGATGCTGTCGAACATAGAGGCGGTGGTGCCCAGGCTTAGGAGTGTTCGCGGCGCAGACATGGTCACCTCTATTTCCGCTGATCCGCTCATGTTAATCTTCATATGGATCCTGGCTGAAAAGCAGCCCGAAAGTAAGAACAGCATGACCGACATCGCCAAAAGCAGGCCTGCTGCGCGTACCGTTTTATGCATCCCCATTCCCATTGCCACCTTTGCCTGAGGTTTTACCGGCCGGGCCGATTTTTACATTGGTTTTACCATAGTTCGACAGCGGATAAAAAAAACCTTCCCCCCCGATGGGGGTAATAAGGCAATTTGAACTATTTTAAATAGGGAAAAGAATCAGCTTTGCAGGATATGGGCAAGGCTTGTAGAAAATAATACTATGGCCGAAATAAAATACCACGAATCCCCTGTTTTATCCATGGATAATCTATACTTGTCAAAGCAGTTAATCGCCTGCCAGTGCCATAAATATAGAAAGAGTGGGTGAGAACAATGAAACTACCGGAGGGGACAAAATACCGGGGGGACATTGTTGAGGGCAAACAGCACGGCAAAGGCAGCCTTTCCTGGCCTGACGGCAGCAGCTACTCCGGCGAATGGCTGCATGGCCTCTACCACGGTTATGGTGTCTATATTTTTGCCGGCGGGGAAAAGTACGAAGGTTTTTGGCAGGCAGACAAAATGCACGGTCAGGGGACTTATCACTTCAAAGATGGGCGCAAATACAGCGGAGACTGGGAAAATGACAAAATGCACGGTTACGGCGTATATAATTGGCCCAACGGCGGGCGTTATGAAGGGCAGTTCATTCGGGGCGTCTATGAAGGCAGGGGTACTTATCACTGGCCGGACGGCAGGCAATATTCGGGTGAGTGGAAAAACTCCTCCATGCAAGGTCAGGGAACGCTGATCTGGCCTGATGGACGGAAATATACCGGTGAATGGACCGATGATATCCGGCAGGGCCAGGGCACCCAGGTCTGGCCGGATGGACGCTCTTATACCGGCACCTGGCAGAACAACAAGATGCACGGACAGGGAGAACTGGCTTTTCCCGATGGAGGCAAGTTCACCGGAAAATTCAAGGAGGGTGAACCTGCGGCGCAGGGTACCTACATCTTCCCCGACGGATCCAGATATGAGGGCGCTGTTGAGGGCGGGATCCCTCATGGAAAGGGCGCTACCATTAATCCGGACGGGACCAGGCTGGTGGGCTTTTACGAGAACGGCAAGCCCAGCCTGCAGGGTAAGTATGTCTATCCTGATGGGCGGAGTTACTCAGGCGAACTGGCAGAGGGCTTGCCCCACGGCCGGGGGTCGCTTACCTTTTCCGATAAAGCTGTTTTTACCGGGGACTTTCGTAATGGGGAACCCCCGGCTTATGGAACTTATCTTTTCCCCGGAGGGGCCGAGTATGTGGGCCCTGCTGCAGAAGGCAGGCCGCACGGCCGGGGTATGACTACCTTTCCAGATGGCGGGAAATTTATCGGCATATATGAACAAGGTCGGCCCGCCGCCGAGGGCAAGTTTCTCTATGCTGACGGCGCCGCATACCAGGGCCAACTGAAGGGGGCCCGACCTCATGGGCGGGGACGGACTGTCTATCCCGACGGAGCCTTTTTTGTGGGCGAACACGCGGAAGGTGAACCGGCGGAAGGCGTCCATACCGATCATGACGGCGCCGTGTACACCGGAAAATTCAAAGGCGGCTTGCCGCAGGGGCAGGGGCAAACGGTCCTTGCCGATGGCTCCGTCTACCGGGGAGAATACAGGACGGGCAAGTATCACGGGCAGGGCAAACTCACCCGGCCCGACGGCTGGGCTTACAGCGGACAATGGAAAAATGGCCTGATGGATGGGAAAGGGCTGCTCAACTATCCTAACGGGATTCAGGTTGAAGGGATGTACAAGAGTGGTTTTTTACAGGCAGGTGTGCTGATCAACCCCGACGGTTCCAGGTACACGGGACAGACCAGGGGGGACAAGCCGCATGGGCGGGGCACCCTGGTCCTGGCGGATGGGACCAGGCAGTCTGGCTTTTTCCTGGACGGCGAGTTCGAAGATATCTACATGAAGATGGGTGAGATCGTCTACACTTTTCCCGACGGCGCCGCCTATGCCGGTCCTCTTGTGGAGGGACTGCCTCACGGTGAGGGCATGACGAAATTGCCGAACGGCGCCATTTTTACGGGAGTATACCACGGCGGCCGGCCGGAACCCCGGGGAATTATGGTCCTGCCCGACAAGACGATGTACAAAGGTGAGCTGCGAAAAAACAAGCCGCACGGCCGGGGCG
>CAZQXY010000251.1:0-2989 GCA_964597455.1 uncultured Desulfovibrionaceae bacterium | reverse complement strand
ATTATACATGAACACCTTTGCAAATACAAGCACATTCCAGTCATAGTGACACACATTCTAATCTAACTGTTACTGTTCACACCCATTAGTTAATTCAACTACAAACATCAACTATCTAGTTCAGTATAGCCGCCACACTTTTAAACAGATTATCCTTTTTTCCGCATAGCAAATCAATTATAGACATGCTATTGCAGAGATAAAGCAAGCTGTCGAAGCTCCGAAACGCCATAACCTGCCTCTGTTTTCTTTTAAAGACGCGACCCTTGCGCTCACATAGGTTATTGTTTGTGGGAACCCGAATATCGTGCAAAAATAACAGATGGTTGTCCCTGTACTCATCCAGTCTTTTGTAGAGGTTATATCCATCCCTGTAATAATCGCTTGGCGGCTCGTAATCATATTCTTTTTTCGCCAGTTCCAAGATTTCCGTATATCTGTTTTTGAACTCGTTCACCTTGACCGGGTCAAGTTCGGGATTTTCTTCCGGGAGACTATTCCTGTAGTGGATCATCTCCTTAAGCAGACTTCGCATTTTTTGATTCCATTGACGGTCCGCTTCATTATCCATACTGTCTTTCAGATAACGCAACACATGGACCAGGCATTCCTGGTGATTGTCGCCGTAGCTGTAAAAAACTTTGTCATGATCGTGGACCAAAACCCCGTGGTAACATTCAACGGGAGTCCCGGATATGCCTTTGTGCCCTTTATGTTCCCGGGCGAAGTACAAAGTTATTCCCGGTGTGCAGCATATGGCAACCTGAGCGCTTTGACCGTTAACCCTGGCGTTTGTGAAATCGCTGTTAACTACGGGGGAAAGGAGCATATCGGCAAAGGCCTTTTTCCGATCAGCCTCAGTCCTTACGGAGAATTCTTTGCTTAAAGAATTAATCATCCCTTTGGATATCCGAAGTTCACCGTCAGTTATGTCGGAAAGGAATTCCCGCACTTTATCTATCGCGACTCCGTAGCGGTTGTTAAGCATAAAAGCCGCCGCCTTTACGCTGCCGCCGTAGTTGACATCATTTACAACACCTTCGGGGAAATCCGCGTGGACACGCCTTCCGGTATGGACATTTCTAAACTCCGGGGTGTCATATTCAACGACATTGACCGTGACGCTTATATTAATTACCTGCTTTTTCACAAGCTTACCGGTTGGTTTGTAATCGTCACTTAAAATATATTTATCCGGCGCGGGGATATGGATATACTCTGTGGGTGTGTGTTTTTTCCTTGGATGGCCGGCGTGGCCTTTCTGTCCGCCTGGTTTTCTGCCGGTTTTTTCACGGTTGTTGGTTATTTTCTTATGGTTGGGTTTTAGTGATGAGGGAATGGAGGAATTTTCATAGTCGCGGTTTATTTGCGCTTTAAGCTCAAGGATCACGCCCTTTAAATCCTCAATCTCAGTCTTTGCCCGGTATAGCTCAATACTTTTGTTCCTAACGTTGTCCCTGGCGGTATCAAGCTGTTGCTGTACCAGGAGAAGCTGCTTTTTAAGTTCCTTTAGCAGGCAGTCCTTTTTCTTTAGTGCTTTCTCGTGTTCGCTGGTGATATCTTCAAATACCTGCCACCAGTTCTCACGCACCGTGACGGTTTCGGCGTGTGCTTTGCTTAGCTTGGCCTTGAGGTTACTAATTTCTCGCTCCTTTAAGGTAAGCCGGCTTAAAAATTCCGAGCGCATTGCTGTATATTTATCTCCCGACCGAAAAGACGCTAGTTCATGACTGAGAGATTTTACCTTGTACTGAAGATTTGTGATGTACTCGAAGTTCGCTCCTACGGCCATTTAGCTTTTCTCCTTTACATCGCCCTTTAACGCGGCCCGCCAGTTTTTTGCAAGCGGATACAGGTAAATGTCTTTTACCGGGACAATGGCTTTACTATGTCCTCCGTTTCGCCCGCGGCCCGTCGTTTTTCCGACACTGAGCCAGTTGGCGGCCTTGTAGCAGGTACCTTTAAAACGATCGGTTTCAACGAAGGTTTCAAGCAGGCATATGGGATGCCCGTATTTTTGCTCCCAGTCGCCGGAGACTCTTTTGGCTATGACAGAGAGTATGTGACTTGCCAAATGAGGGACGTTAACCCAAGGAAGGATGAGAAACCTGGAATTGTTGGTTGTCATGATCAGATTAGCCCTGCGATCCTCTTTTCCCCAGCCGATAAAGACGTCGCGGTCACGACAAGACCAGGCGGCGGAGCCGAACAATAGACACGAAAGGATCTTCCCGTCGCTGTCGTATACCATATAGGCCATGCTTTCGCTGATACACCGGTCAAAGCCGAGATAATGGTACTGGTCAATGAGTGACTTAAACTGAACCATTACTTCCTTTGAATTTACGACTTTTATACACAAAGGTCGTAATTCTTTTAGTTTCCCGGTGATTGGCGTTTGGTCGTGGATAAGGTGCTTAACGCCCTTACTATCGCCGCGGCGGCGCGTCGTACGCATGGGCGGCGGGAGAGTTATCTTGCCTGATTTGTCCAAGGATAAAAGCATATCGCGGCAAGACATATCTTTAGTCCGACCCGTTGAATCCCGCCACCCCCAAGCTTCACATAACATGACCGATAGCTTTGACCTTCCCAGGCCGGGATTGTCGAGAATGGTTTGCCGGATAAAATCGATCAATTCAATTGTTATTTCGGGTCGTCTATTTATTCTCATACCCTGTATATTCGATACAAAATCTCAGAGACCTGCTAGTTTTAAAAATTCTTTTAAAATAATTTGATACAGTGTTACTAAAAATTATTCCAAAAGGACAGACGGCGAAATATCCATATGGGATAATCGCCGTCAGACTGGAGTAGCTGCTATTTGTTAAATCACGATTCAGCTCTGATCATTAGGTGGGGGTGTGAACAGTAACCATAATACCATCAACAGCCCTGGTCATGGCCGCTTCATCAAGCAACAGGGAAGAGATAGTGCCGTCGCCGTCAGTTACGTGCACAACCATCCCGGTTTTCAAGTTGTGTT
>CAZQXY010000250.1:0-2990 GCA_964597455.1 uncultured Desulfovibrionaceae bacterium | reverse complement strand
TTTCACACCGGTCGCCCGCTCCAGCTACAAATGGGATAATCTCTACAAGAAACGAGCTAACCAACTCGCCAAGGGCCGTTTTCTGGCGCCGGAACAGGCGGCTGCGCTCAATTTCCTCCAGGATCTCCTCCGCATTTTTCCCCTGAAAAGCGTTAACCAATTCCGGCACATTGACTTTCTTCCCGCGCCTTTCCGTAAGGATTTCCGTCAGCAGGCCGCCTAGCTCGACCACCAACCAGGCTAAAAACAGCAGCAGAATGGTAATGGTGGGCACCAATAAACTTGACGAGATAACGTGCATGACATCTTTTAAAGGTGTTAAAAATATTTCAATCACTTTGCTTCATTGCTCCTTTGCATATTCTCTATATTCCCTGTATTCTCTGTATCCTTTGAGACGGGAATATTTCCCCTTTGTCATTAGCGCATTCTTTTTTATCATCCGCCTTTTCAGTTTTGTAATATATACGAGATACAAGTTACATATTCCTGCCTAAACGGTAATATTTCCCTTACCTTATTTAAGAAATTATAATTGCAAGGGTTAACTATGAAAATTAGCTATATCATACATATTAGGGACAGGAGGACCTGTTGGAGGTTATCCCCCAGGATCATCACGAATAAATCGAGCCTCGAATATTATAATTATTATAATTTTGTAAAAATTCCATTGAGAGGGATGATCTTATGTTTAACGGAGCTGTTTCGGCAATAATCCAGGAGCAGGTTCTAGATAAACAGCCGGTCCACGTGCTCTATCCCCGCGTCCAGGGTTTAAGGGATAAAAAGATCCAGGAAAATATTAACCTGCTTATTGAAGGGAAAATAGATGATTTAATTCTTATCCAGGGAGGGCAGAGGGGTGACCTGCAGGAGCTGCGGGGGAATTATGAGGTTGCTTTAAATCAAATGGGCCTGCTCAGCCTGCGCTTTGAAATTTTTACTCAAATAAGATTGGCTGCCCACCCATCGACGATGATAGGTTCGTTAACAGTGGATCTAAACACAGGCCAGGAATACGAGCTCTATCATTTGTTTAAAAGCATGAGCGGTCATGCGTTAGTAATTACAAATTTTCTGCTCAAACAAATTGAGAGGGAGCAGATACCTTTAATTGTCGATTTAAAACTCATACCGGACAATCATCCTTATTATCTAACTGAAGAAGCGTTGGTGGTTTACTTTCAGGAGGCTGAACTTGCCCCGCGGAGTTATGGAATTCTGGAATTCCCGGTTGCTTATAGCTATATAAAATCCATTATCGACCCGGCGGGGCCTTTGAGACACATGGTTTAACCGTAATAACGTCCCCTCGATATCAAGAAGAAGATGTTCCGATGATTTCATAAAGCTTTTCCAAATCGAGGTGTTTTCTGAAAAGCGCAGCGAGGTTATCATAATTTTGCTCGTGATGTTTTTGTATCTCCAGCCTGCCCTCTTCCGCGAGGGGCTGCAGGCCTTTTCTTTCACGCAACGTATTTAACCATCGCCGGCGAAAGAGATCGTTGTGGAATATATTATGCAGGTAGGTTCCAAAAACAGATAAATCACTGGAAGATGTTCCGATTAATTCTTCTTCAACACCCGAAGGTGCGATAACCCTGATACACGGAACATCTGCAGGGACTTTACTTTTTCCGTGCCTGACTTCATACCCGTCAAGTTCAAGGTTTGCACATGCCCCCCAACTGGCATGAGAAGAAACCCTAGCCTTAACCCGGCGGGTTATTTTTGCAGGGGTAAAAATAGTTGAGACCGGAAGTAAGCCCAGCCCTTCGGCAACCCGAATATCCTGGTTCTCGGTCCCTTCCGGATCATGGAGCTCTTTCCCCAGCATCTGGAACCCGCCGCAGATACCAACAACAGGAACCCCCCGGGCATTTAGCTCTGCGATCCTGCCTGCCAGTCCGAACTCGCGCAAAAAATAAAGATCTCCGGTGGTATTTTTGCTTCCCGGGATTATAATAGCATCCGGGCAACCGAGAGAGTTTTTATGCTCCACATAGCGTAGCGCCACGTCTTCTTCCGCGACCAGAGGGCTAAAATCTGTATGATTAGAGATCCTCGGCAGGCTGATTACGGCTATGTCCAAAAGATCCGTTGTCCCCCCGTCCTTATTACCGGAGATAACCTGCTCCTGAATAGAAACGGAATCTTCCTCTTCAATCCCGTGGTTGCTGACAAACGGGATAATCCCAAGTACCGGCAGGCCGACACGCTGCTCTAAATAATCAATTCCCGGCTTCAGGATCTGTGCATCTCCCCTGAACTTATTGATGACAAACCCCGCAACCATCTCCCTTTCCTGAGGAGTAAGCAGTTCGAGGGTCCCGATAATGGAGGCGAAAGATCCGCCCCAATCAATATCGGCCACAAGAATTACAGGGGCATCCGCCATAAAAGCTACTTTCATGTTGGCGATATCCTTGCCCCTTAAATTAATTTCTGCAGGGCTGCCAGCGCCTTCAATAATCAGTAGATCATACTCATCGCGCAGCTTCCCCAGCGCATCCCTGATGACCTCGATTCCCCTGGGGATATAGTTGTTGCGGTACTGCTCAGCATTCATATCAGCAAGGGGCTGCCCCAGAACTATAATCTGCGAAACCATTTTTTCTTTAGGCTTTAATAAAATCGGGTTCATCTCCACCGTTGGGATAACCCCTGCTGCCATGGCCTGGACGCCCTGGGCATGGCCGATTTCTCCTCCGCTTTGCGTAACGTAAGAATTAAGAGACATGTTTTGGGATTTAAAGGGTGCAACCTTAAAACCGTCCTGGTAAAAAAGGCGACAAAGTCCAGTCGCCAAAAAGCTTTTTCCCGCATTAGAAGATGTCCCCTGAATCATGAGACATTTTGCCGGCATATTTTTCCGCCTTTCACCCGTGCGACACTAGGGACGGTTCTCGCTGTCGCATTTTTTGCGACAGCGAGAAGAACGAAATCGCTAACGCGATGGCTTTTCAATATCTCAATTTAATAAAAAA
>CAZQXY010000249.1:0-2994 GCA_964597455.1 uncultured Desulfovibrionaceae bacterium | reverse complement strand
CCCTGCACAACATTCGCCCAGATGATCGTCCGGGCTGATTTATATAGATCTGACTTTTGGGATAGCGGAGCGTCGTGTACCGCCTCATAATAATCCGCAAACAGCTCGAGCATGTTTTGTCTGGCTGCTGCCAAATTGTCTTCCAAAAGCTCAATGCCGTAGATGCTTGATAGCGCCCAAAGCGCATACCGATCCCATGTATCTTTACTGTAATTACCCGTGATAAATCGCAGTTTCATATCTTCGATGGCAAGCAGGAAGGCACCCTCGCCGGCACTCGGTTCAAGAAAAGTCGCAAATACATCTTCGGTCTTTTCCTTGATCCCCGGAATGGCAATCATCTTATCAATCACCCATTGCGGCGTAAAGACTTCACCGTGCTTTTGCACACGATGCTTTGATTTCATCAATACAGGGTTCTTTTTACCCATCATATTATCCACGGGCTGGCTATTTATCATTGCTCGCCGCCCCTCGCAGTTTCGTTTCTGTGAAGTATTTCTTTTATCATAATCGGTGTTCCTCCTCAGAGATTCCCTCACTGGTTGGGAAGCCAATAAAACATTAGGAATGTAGGGTCTGATGTTAGAAAAAGTTGTCCACTTTTTTAGAGTTGAATGTTTATATTTTCCAGACACATTATTGGTTTGCCATTTGTCTTTCCAATTAGTTTTTTTATCTCATTAGATAACCGCCAATGCGCTCAGTACTCTTTTCTTTATCCGGTTTAATGTTTCCTGCCGGATCTGTCCTGATGAAGATATTATCCATCATCCAGCGAAGCACCGGCTGGCCACCAGGAAGTGACAAGGGGACAGGATAAGACCACTGAAAAAGCCCTGAATTGTCATCCTGAGCGTTAGCGAAGGATCTTAAAGTTATTGAAAACATAAGATTCTTCGACTTCGTCTCAGAATGACAGATAAAAAACTATTGTTTTTCAGTGGTTTCGGACAGGATCACTGTCACTTACGCCCTTTGAAATGTCCCTCTTCTTCTTCAAAAATGGTTTGACGGGTTTATTCCTCTCATTGGTATATTCCAGTTGTGCTTTAGTCATTTTAACTATATGTGGGTATTTGTGCCAACGCTCCTGTCCCCCTGTCACTTTCCCCTGTCACTCTGGTCCCCCTGTCACTCTGGTCCCCCTGTCACTTCGGGATTTGCCAACAAGAAATCCAGGCCCCAGCTGTCATAACTGCGATTGGTGGGTCCTTTTGTTTGTCCTATTTACAAAAAAGCTGCCCTGTTTTGGAGCAGCTCCTTAGCCTTTTATTAACTTTACTCCCCAACAACTTCGTCGTAATTGAGGATTTCCATGGTATCGCCTTTGAGGGCCATCACAAAGATCTTGTTGTTAGTGGCCTGTTTAATGATGTTTTCTGCTATATTTAGGGAGGCAAAGATGGGGATTAACCTCTTACCGGCAAATTCAGGGAAATAGTCGTAAAATTCCTGGATGACCTGGGAAAAATCCTTCACGTACTCGGAGCGGGGGGTGGATTTCGTTTCGCTTAAAAGAACGGTATCTTCAAAAACAGCAATGGCATCGAATTCCCTGCTGCGCCCTTTTTCCTTGCTATGGGCTTTGACCCGTCTTGGCATAAAATCAAGAGGCTCACTCTGGCAGCCAAAATATTTCCGGGCTACAGGAACCAGGTTGGGAGCCACAATATCCTCGGCAAGGGTTCCCAGCCGGTTGGCAAGCTCCCCCCATTTCCGGGCCATTTCGCTTTTAAAATCACTCATTTCTTTTTTAAAGTCGCTCATTTCATCCTTGAAATCACTCATTTCGCTGTGCAAGTCGATAATGGCATTGTTTACTTTGGTAAAACTTCTGTTGGTATGGCGAATAAAATCCTGCAGCGTGGTCTCCAGTGTGCTCACTTTTTCTGTTAATTCCCGAGCCATCTGTCCCACCTTCTTTCCCTTCGGTTCATAAGCAAAGGCTTATCTCCTGTAGTTAATTATATCATAAAATCATCTTGCATAAACGCCTTTTGCGCAAACACACTCATTTAATCTGGTGTGCTCAGACATGGCCATGCCGGTTTGGGTATTACCGCTTCGGAAAATCAGTTAGCATGTTACTTTCCTTTGTTTACAACTTAATTTTCTTGTAGAACGGGATATGATTTCACTTTTGCAATTTCCACTGTGAAAGATTCTCCAACCGGCTTAACTTGAAGAGTTATAATTGCCCGTGCATCTCTCTTGTCATCATATGCTGTAATAGCCAGCTCTGTAACAGAGTTATCAGGATACCAATAGATTGTATTTTCCCCCCATGTAGGTTCTCCATTATCAGATACTAAATAAGCTGTATCGTAACCTTCTGGAACCGTCCATGCGGCTTCATCTTGTTCATTCGTATTTGCCTGCAAACGAATGTAACTAAACTTTTTAAAGAAATCAAGAGTAAATGCATAGCCAAGTTTGTCATTCTTAGGAGGTACCGGCATCAACGCCATTTCAACTTGCATACCCTCTTTTAATACGGTGGGAATAGGTTCATCATTTCCCATGGCGTAAGCTGTTATGGTTAATCCGGTTAACTCGATATTCGTCTCACCATTATTGCTGACAAAGCTCAATAAATGGCAAAGCAGCAGTAAAAAATTCCGTGGTAAGTACTTGCATTATCTCAAAAGCTATTGAAGCATTTTTTCAGTCTTGATGTTGTCGACTTTTAAGTTGCCCATAACAAAAATGACTTTGGAACCGGGAGTTACAATATTATCCCGGTTCCAAAAAAGAACATTTCCATTTTTGGCTAGCGTTGTATGGTTTGTTTTTATGCAACCTATCTTGGCTAATTTCATTATTTCAAGGCGGGTTCCGGTATTCTGGTGAATAAGGCAGCACCTCGTTCGTGGACTGATTTTATCCGGTCTGGTCAGCCGGTAACGAATGGCGACAAAACTACCGTCTCCAGTGAGGAACGCCCTGGTTACTACTAACTGTTGCCTGATGAAAAAGTAGAAAAACCTTAAC
>CAZQXY010000248.1:0-2998 GCA_964597455.1 uncultured Desulfovibrionaceae bacterium | reverse complement strand
ATGGGGAGGAGACCCGGATTTTTCGGACTGGCTGCAACCTGAAGATCTTGTTCCAGCCGCAATATTTCTTGCATCCGATGAATCCAAGTTTACCACAGCATCCGCAATAGAGGTTTTTGGTTTCCATTATGGTATATCTATGGTGTCTGGGACTAAATGATCTCCTTCTGAAAACTAATTTTGACTACCAGTAAAATCACCATTCCATGTTAGCATGCTATAGCCTGGCTTTTTCAGTTTTAAAAAATGTAAAAGCCAGGCTATAGCATTTACAGGTATTCTTGCTTTTTCGCTAATTATGATAACACGCCGGGTTTCAGGAACCAGGTGAGATCATCACTCTGCAAGCTTTATCCGTTCCAGGGTAGAGGGATGGGTATAAAGGATAGCCTTGACCAAAGGATGGGGTTCGACATCACCGAGGTTTGCCCTGGCCAGGTTTCTGTGCAGCGTAACGTGCAGCTCTTTACTGCCGGTAAGCTCAATTGCCGCACGGTCTGCCTGGCGCTCGAAAAACCTGGAAACGACATTTTGTAAAGGAAGCGCCACAAAAGATAACAGGGTAAAAAATAGCAGGGCGACAGTAATCACCCGGAAATCCGCCCTTAACCGTGCCGCTGCCATGCCCATAATACCCAATTCCTGAAAAACCAGGGAAAGCAGAAAAAGCGAAATAAAAATCTGCACAGCGCTCAGCCATATTCCTTTCGTAATATGCGAGTATTTCCAATGGGCGATCTCATGGGCTATTACCGCCAGGGCTTCCTCCTGTGAAAAACCTGTCAGCAGGGTATCATAAACTACAATGCGCTTACTGCTTCCCAGGCCTGTAAAGTAAGCGTTAGCCTTCACCGTCTTGCGGCTGGCGTCTGCAACGAGCACCTCCTGCACCTGAATTCCGGCTTGTTCCGCCATATCGAGAATACGGGTATTCATCTTTTCATCCTGCATGGGCTCAAAACGGTAAAAAAGGGGGTCAATGAGCAGCGGGTAAAGGTAAGTTCCCACCAGCATAAGAAAAATGGAGATAACACCGGCGTATACCCACCAGCGCAGGGGAAAATATTTTACCAGGGCATAAAACCCCGTAAAAATTATGGCGGAGATAACCAGTGAAACAGCGTTGCTTTTCAGGTAATCCCCCAACCAGGAAGCGAAGGTCTGCGTCGATAGCCCAAAGCGGTGCTCCAGCACGAAACCGCGATAGTAATCCAGGGGCAGGGCAAGCAGGTACAGCGCGATAAAGATCAGGGCGATGCAGACAGCGGCGGTAAACAGCGGAGGCCGGAAACGGGAAAAATAATTCCAGCCGAAAAGCACCAGGGCACCCAATCCCACCCAGCTAATCAGTGTACGCGCCAAAGACACCTGCAGGGAAACGCGTTGATAACCGGCTGCGCGCTCCAAAAAATCCGCATCAAATAAGGCGAGGGCTTCTGCACTAAAAGCAGGCCTGGAATAGGCCCCCAAAAATAGGGCAGCAATAATAATAAGAGCCGCCCCGGAAACAATAAGCAATATTTTCGATGAGCCCAATCATACTCCCCCTTTTATAAGATGAAGCAACAATTATGACGAAACAACAAGTGTAGAATATTTATGTTAGCGTTTTTGAATAATATTATATTCTAATATATGCTCCGCAGAGTAATAATATTAAAATGCAAAGTTGTATAAACTGTAAGCACCCGGAATTCGAAAAAACCAGGTGCTTCGTAAAAGACGACATCTGCAAATGCAAATTTAACACATCTATCTTTTTTTGGTGCAAAGAAAGCAAAATACCGTAAAGAGCTTAACAAATATTATTGTAACTGCTCAGTCTAAGAGATGAACTGTTACACCGCGAAGCAGGGGGACGGTTCCATCGTCTTCCATTTTTCAAGCGGTGCGGGGACACACCTCTTGCAGAGGAATGTCCCCAAGTCCTTCGCTTCGCTCCGGAGACATTGCACGGGGACATTCCCCGCAGGGGTGTGTCCCCTTACCTTTTCCCCGTCCCCGCAGCTTCACTCATACATTAACCCCTGAGCAGTTACACATACATTTTTAATACATTATTAAAAAAACCAGGCATGCCCGTAGGCTGCCCGGTTTTTTTTACCTGCCTTCATTCTTCTCTTTTAATCTTCCATCAGCGCGCACAATTATTTCTTATTTAGAGGTTGCCGAGTCGGACAGGCGTTGTTATCTTAGCTTTAGCCCTGTTCTTGACAAATATTAACTGTGCAAGAATACTGACAGCGATCTCTTCTGCGGTAATAGCTTTGATATCCAATCCGATAGGAGCATGAACTTTCTCCAGATCTTTTTCAGAAAAGCCTTTTTCCATCAAGTTATTATATATCTTTTGAACTTTGGATTTACTACCGATCATCCCCAGATAATTGGCACCGGAAAGGAGAGTTTTTTCCAGGGCTGTCTCATCGAGTTCGTGGCCGCGCGTTACGATGGTAATGTAAGTATTCCCGGTTATCTTCCAGTTCTGCAGCAGCTCCGGTATCTCTCCAACCAGGCATTGATCCGCCGACGGGAATCTCTCGCTGTTGCAGAATTCCTCCCTGTCATCCATCACGGTTATATGAAAACCCACAGCTTTCGCCATGGCTGCAAGGGGCCGGGCAACATGCCCTGCGCCGATGATGAGAAGCGATTCCGGAGGGATAATTACATCGATAAAGACCGTGACCTCCCCGCCGCAAATCATACCCACTCCGCCGGCTTGTTCATTATCCAGCCTGTATTTCCTGATTTTGGAGGCGTTTTCTTTAATGGCCTCTACAGCTTCCCGGATCGCTGTCGCCTCAATCGGACCGCCGCCAACGGTGCCCAGTGTATTTCCTTCGAGATCCACCAGCATTTTAAAGCCGGTTTTGCCCGGAACTGACCCGGCAGATTCGATGATCGTAACAAGTGCGGCAGGCTCCGCGTTTCCTGTCATCTGGCAAAGGCGTTCAAAAATTTCTTTCTCCATTAATTTACACCGCCCCCGTAAAAT
>CAZQXY010000247.1:0-3054 GCA_964597455.1 uncultured Desulfovibrionaceae bacterium | reverse complement strand
ACTTGATCGTAGCGAAAGGCTTTCAGGCAAACCCGCCACCGGTTAAGGAAAAAGGTAAACGAGGTCGAGTAAAACAAGGCAAAACAAGAAATATGCTAAATCGCCTACAAGAATACCGGCGAGAAACCCTGGCTTTCATGTATGACTTTCAGGTTCCCTTTGATAATAACCAAGCGGAAAGGGATTTGCGCATGATGAAGGTGAAGCAGAAGATCTCTGGTGTTTTCCGCAGTGAATTAGGTTCTAAAATGTTTTGCCGTATTAGAAGCTATATTTCTACGGCCAGAAAGAATTCTGTGCCCATACTTGGCGCTATTAAATCTGCACTGGAAGGAAACCCTTTTGTTCCGGAATTATAGTTATTTGTCAAAGAGCTGAGTAGTTACTCCGAATCAAACAAAAAAAGGTTCTTGAAGGTGTGGATAAACCATATTTAGCTCTTGGGTGCGGATCGGAAAATCAAATCATTGTTATACCTTACCCAATATTTATTAACTGGCTCAACGATATGAGCTTTACGGGTAAAGCAGAACAAATTAAGCATTGGAATATTGTAGTTATAGAAAGTCATGACAGCTTTATGTTACGTCTTAAGGGTAATCACCAAGATGTAAACCTTGGTAATTATAAAATTTAATAATGAGTATGCCCATGTTACACCCAAAATACAGGAAGCTATAGCAGAAAAAGTCGGTAGAGCATTGGCCGATAGCATAAAAAATTTGTTCAATAAAGGAAGGCACAATTTTTGATTGATTTTAGCTGGCTGTTCAGATACATGGCTTTCGTAGGAAAAGGACAATGCTACTATAGATGGGCTAATAGACGTGTTTCCCGCTTTTATCGCCCCCGCGCCTTGGTTTCCTGACGAAGTTTCTCGTCCTCAGCGGCATATTGCTGGGCATCCCGTATGGCTTTTTGAATATCCTCTTCACTCATGTTGGAGGAGGCTTCGATGGTGATTTCTTGAGCCTTGCCCGTTTTCAGGTCTTTTGCTCCTACACTCACAATACCGTTGGCATCGATGGAAAATGTTACCTCTATCTGTGGCACGCCCCGCAATGCCTTCTGGATGCCTTTTAGCTTGAACTTGCCCAATGTTTTATTCTGCTTGGCCATGGGACGTTCGCCCTGCAGCACATGGATTTCCACCGCAGGCTGAAAATTGGCCGCAGTGGTGAATACCTGGCTTTTGGAAATGGGGATCGTGGTGTTGCGTTCAATTATATGGGTGCATATGCCTCCCACCGTCTCGATGCCGAGAGACAGTGGCGTCACATCCAAAAGCAATAATCCGCTTACTGAGCCAATCAGTACCCCTCCCTGCAGAGCTGCGCCTATAGCTACGCATTCATCCGGGTTGATGCCTTTGAACCCATCCTTCCCTGTGATGCTTTTCACTTTCTCCTGCACGGCGGGCATGCGTGTGGAGCCTCCTACCATCAATACCTTGCCGATATCATTTTTGGTGATATGTGCATCGTCCATCGCTTGCTGTACCGGACCGGCAGTGGCTTCCACCAAATGGGCAGTCAAGGCGTTGAATTTAGCTCGCGACATGGAGATATCCATATGCAGGGGCTTCCCTCCGGCTTCGGTGAGAAAGGGCAGGTTAAGCGAGGCGGTTTCGACAGCGGAAAGCTCTTTTTTCGCCTGCTCGGCAGCCTCCTTCAAACGCTGCATTGCAGCAGGCTGGCCAGACAAATTCACTCTGTGCTCCCTTTTGAACTCGGCCAAAGCCAGTCCACGATGCAGGCATCAAAGTCATCACCACCCAGGCGGTTGTTGCCCGCTGTCGCCAATACCTCGATTACGCCGTCTTTGATGTCCAGGACCGATACGTCGAAGGTGCCGCCGCCCAGGTCGAATACCAACACCTTCCGGGTTTCCTCCAGTTCATAGAGAGATGACAGCAACACGGCCAGAAAAGTCATGTCATAAGTAAGGGTGGCTTGCCCGATGCTGCCGTACCGTATAGCTAATTGGTGGCACAGGCCACAATAATATTTGCTATACCGGTCTCTTTCTTCTTTGGACAAGGTTGTGGAATTTGTTACTATATATCCAAACATTACTTACTTGCCCCTTTTTCTTTCAGAAAACCTTGCTTTAACAGTTCCAGCCGCGCAGCGTATCTTGAACGGTTAATTTCATAATTTGATGTATCGAAAAAGACTCTGGCAAAGGTTTCTCCTGTCAAAGGTAGCAGGATGCCCAGCATATTTTCAAAATCCTCTTCGCTATTGATATCCAGCAAATCCATATTAATGCAGGGAATAAGTTCTTCTGCAAGTCCGCCAAGGGGCTTCCCCCCAAACTGCTGGCGTAAAAAGTAGGTAATCACGCTGATATCCGAAAAGATATTTTTACAAAAGGCATTATTTCTTTCCTCATTAACAAATTCATAGCTGAAATCCAAAATGTGAACGAACATTTGAAACAAATCACCGCCGGTTTGTTTCAGGCTTTCTAAAGCGCTGCGGCCTAGCATTGTCTGATAATCGGACAGCAAATATTCCAGCATATCCTGCTTGTTTTCGAAATATTGGTAGAAACTGCCACGGGGAATTCCAGCTAACTGGACAATTTGATTTATGGACACTTCATTGAACGGCACGCGAGAAAATTCGTCGTAAATAGCGTTTAGCAATCTTTTTTGTTTCTCTGGGGGTAAATTAAAAAAGGTTTGTCTAGGCATATATCATATATCTCCCCATATCATGTTTTTTTATTAAAAGATGTCTTGCATTTTGGGCAATGAATCGTGATGAGTCCTTTTCCCTTTGGTACTCTTAAGTGTTGTTTGCAGGAAGGACAATTATAGAACCGATGCGTTTTCCTTTAATGCAGACGCAGCTTAATCTGGTTTAGATATTGGGTTAATTTTCCTTTTACACGAAGAAAGGCGAGATTTTCCTCTTGCCGTTTTTGCCAGTCACGAGAAAACATGCGAAAAAAACAAAAGAACAGTAATACAAGTACCAAAGAATTTAATATCGAAGACTGCACAGCTATGGATATAATACAAAGAATCAGCGCAAAAATGGATAGGAA
>CAZQXY010000246.1:0-3062 GCA_964597455.1 uncultured Desulfovibrionaceae bacterium | reverse complement strand
CCCGTCCCCGCAGCTTCACTTATACATTAACCCCTGATCAGTTACAACCCCTGAGCAGTTACCATTTTTTTATTACCACGTTCCGCCCTGCACTATTGCCACACAGCTGCAAAATATGTTCCGGGTGCTCTGTACTGCTCCGCTCCATGATCATCTTACTTCCGTCAACTTATCTTTTTCCACGGCAATAGTTTGCTCAAGGTTTTGGAACAGATGGTAATCCAGATGCGGGAACAGATTGTCTGCAGCTTCGAGCTGGCGTAACCAGGAGACGTCAATCCTGTCTTCCCAGATTTGCTGTTCCAGCTTCAGGAAACGGAGGAGATGGCTGGTTATTCTTGATTTTGCATACATATCCATGGTTCCGGTTGTCATGATGAAAGGCCAGTCGCTGCTTTGGGCCAGCAACAGTTCCCTGGCAGCCTGATTTAGTGCATTCTTCAGTATATCTTCAGAGCGGGGAAAATTTGTGGCCAGCGCGGTCATCTTTTCTGCTGCTTTGTGCAGGTGACGGTATATCCAGTCATTTTTACCGTTCAGCCAGACCTCGTTATAGCCCTTATCACCCCAGCTTGAGGCGTTCGGTGTACAGAGCTGCAGGGGGTATTCCTGTTCCAGGTACTTACCCGGAGTAATCAGTTTAATGTTTTGGTTTTTTTCTATTGAGCGACAGAGAAAATCGAGCCACTGCGGCCCTTCAAACCACCAGTGACCGAACAACTCCGCGTCGTATGGTGCAACGACGAGCGGAGGCCGGTCCATGATCTCCCCGTAGTATTCAACCTGCTTTTCACGGTTAAACATAAAGTTGCCTGCGTGCTCATGGGCTTTTTCCAGTGCCCACTCCGGGTTATACGGTTCTTTATGATTTGTCGGTCCTGTAATGCGGTAATATTTAAAGCCCGTGTTACTTCTCAAACCGGCAGGATGGAGAAATTCTCCGATGTAATCCAGGTCCAGGTCGTATCCTATATCCCGGTAAAATTCTCTGTAATTGTAATCGCCCGGGTAACCTTCTTTTGAACTCCAGACCTGCTGGGACGTTTCAGGATCCCTGCCGAAGGCGGCAAGGCCCCCCGGAGTCAGGATAGGGCTGTAAACGCCGTATTTTGGCCGTGGTGAGGCATAGAGCAATCCATGCGTAGCCGTAACAAAGTAATGTAAGCCCAGCTCACTCATAATACCCTCCAGGCCGCTTTCGTAGCCGCATTCCGGAAGCCAGATACCCCGGGGCGTGGTGCCGAAAATCTTTTGATAGTATTCTACTCCGGAGGCAATTTGAGCGTATACCGCTTCTTTTTGGATTCCCAGCAACGGTAAAAAGCCGTGTGTGGCGGCAGAGGTGATCAGCTCGACATGCCCCCTGCTCTGCAGCTCTTTAAAGGCTTTTACCAGGCACCTCCCATATTTTTCATTATATATATACGATGTATAATCGATTCTTTCCCGGTACATACGCGCAAGGGGAGCGAAGGCCGGATCGTTTGCAGTCCTTTCCTCCTCCCTGCAGGCAAGGTCTTGCAGGCGGGAAAGGTATTCCGCATACCGATCTTGTAAAAAGGGATCTTCCATCATTGCCAATAGAGTTGGGGAAAGAGAAAAAGTGATGGAGTAATCTACGTTGTCCCTTTCCAGCTCCTGAAATACCTTAATGAAGGGAATGTAACATTCGGTTATGGCTTCAAAAAACCATTTTTCCTCAAAAGACTGCCTGTGTTCCGGATGGCGTACATAGGGCAAATGAGAATGTAAAATAAACGCCAGATAGCCTTTCACCATGTATTTTACTACCTCCTGATCTCTTAGGTGTTTTCTCCTGTGAAAAAGATATGGGATTTGCGCTGCCGACCTGTAGCGGTAAAGGTTGCCGAAGCGCGGTTAACGCTGGGAAATTCCCCATTTTATCATTTCCAGAGAGCTGATATTGCTGCGTGAAATTCGCCAGTATAGCCGCCGTGCCTGCCAGTCCGGCAAACGCCAGTTTTCGTCGATGACATCGCTGAGGCTGTCTCTTGGCGTGGAGACGATATTGGAAGAAAGGATGGCATGGAATCTTTTATCCGGCAAATAACATCCCAGTTCGATCTGGTATTGTTTATCGGGGACTCCTGCTTTTATATACCAGTTATCAGAGGAAAAGTCGATCTGTATATCAAAATGGCTTTCTTTTTCCGCTCTTTGAGCATCATAACGGTAAACCCTTATAGCCTGCTGCAGCGATTCCCACGTTTTCTGAAATTCTGATTCAAAGCTCCGCCTGGTTGGTATGCTGATTTCCCAGTAACTAAAAAGCCAGTAAGGGTCGCGCGGAAGAAGTACAAGACAATCTTCCCCATAATATAAAGGTAGGTTTTCTCCTCCGTCTAAATATTCCCTGCTGGATGGGTGCATATAAAGTATCACCTCTTTTTTCTTTTCTTTCGAAGCTATTATTCCCTACAGGTGAATTATTATTGCACTTGGTACAATTAATCAAGAAAAAGGTAAGAAATATTGAGCAACCCGGCTGTAACAAATCCGACCGTCATTGTTGAATAAAAAGGAAGCCGCGGGGCAACCTATTTTTGCTTGATTAAATATAAGGTTTTGCTTTATTATTTGTTAATTAAATTATGAGGTGGCGATATTGTGTATCTGAATGAAAGTCCTGCTCTTACGATTGAAAAAGATGAAAAAAAGACGCAACGAAAGCCTGTATCGTTTATTTTAGCGTTACACAACCATCAGCCGGTTGGAAATTTGCCCGAGGTATTTGCAGCGGCATTTAAAGATGCATATGCACCCTTTATTGAAATATTAAGGCGCTACCCATCCCTTAAGGTTGTTCTTCATTATTCCGGTTCTTTGTTGGATTGGATTGAGAAAAACGAACCTTCCTTTCTCATATCTTTGCGCGAATTGGTGGAAAAGGGACAGGTGGAGATTATGAGCGGGGGTTTTTATGAGCCTATTTTACCGATTATTCCGGATAGCGATAAAAAAGGCCAGATTCTTAAACTCAGCCGCTATCTCGAAAGCAGGTTAGGAACGGAAGTCGGCGGTATATGGCTTGCCGAGCGTAT
>CAZQXY010000245.1:0-3064 GCA_964597455.1 uncultured Desulfovibrionaceae bacterium | reverse complement strand
GGTTTTTCTTTTTTTAATAAAGGTGTACAATTAAAAAAGATGTAAAAAGCATGTTAAAGATTTTGAAGGGATAAAGTAAATTTCTTCGTCTATATAAAGGAAAGGGGAGACACCGCTGCTAATGCGGGATTCCTTTTGCGGAACATCCCCGCTTGATAGACAGCAGGGCGAAGGTTATAGGGAAGGGGGGGAGAGATGAAACCTGAGGAATTTTTAATAAAACAGGCGGCCGTCGGTGATAAAGCCGCCTACGAGCAACTGGTGGACAAATACAAGAAATACGTATTCGCTATTGTTTTAAATCTTACAAGAGACAGTTTCCATGCCGAGAACATTGCCCAGGAAGTATTCTTGCAGGTTTACATCTCTTTATCCCAATACAGGTTCGAGGGTTTCAGGACCTGGATAGGCAGGATTGCCGTCCGCAAGGCGATAGACTGGAAAAGAAAGCAGCAGAGAATCGCGGAGAAGGAAAGGCTGGCTGCGGTGGAGGAACACCTGGCGGCCCAGGGAGAACGCGGCAGTCCGGAGGATACTTTGATAAGGCAAGAAGACGCACAAAGGATTAGAAGCCTCTGCAGCCGGCTGCCCGATGGTTATAGAACGGTAATAGAAAAGTATTACTTCTCCGGTAAGAGCTATCGTCAGATAGCGGACGAAGAGGGTATTGCACTGAAAACGGTGGAGACAAGGCTGTACAGGGCAAGGCAGAAACTAAAGGAACAGTGGAGGGGGGAAGGCTAGATGGCGCATTACAGCCGGGAGGAATGGAAAGCCTTTACGGGAGGAATCCTGGAAGGGGAAAAGATCGGAGCCATGGAGGAGCATTTGCTCTTGTGCGACCAGTGTGTGAGAGAGTATTTATCTTGTTTCTCCGAAGAGGGTGTGGCAGGTAACGTCATAGAACTTCATCCACGGTTTACCTCCAATGTAATGAAAAGGATAGAGGGTGTGGAGGCAAAGCGAAGGGGAAGGGCCAAAGGAAGAGACATCTTCTACTACACCGCGGCGGCATGCCTGACTATATTTTTTATGTTTGCGGGAGTTTTTGAGGGCTTTGCCGGGATGATACCGGAAATAACCCAGGGAAGGCTGGAAATTCAGCGTCCCTTCACGGATGACAACCAAAGCATAATCGAATTTGGATGGTCGGACAAACTGATGAACAGTACTTTAACCATTTTAGACACGATGAAACCAAAGGGTGAGGAGGTTTTGGATTGAACAGTAAAAGCAAGTTCGTAGTGTTTATTCTGTCAGTAATACCGGGACTAAGCCATATATATCTGGGCCTTTTTTACAGAGGGTATATCTTCATGGGAGCCGCTGCGGCGGGCGTGGTGGCGGTGCTGGGGCTCTGTGCCCTGATGCACAGCAGCCGTCCTATGGTACTTTTGCTGGGATTACCGGTCCTGTGGTTTGTTGCCCTTCTAGACAGCATGACGCTGACCGATAAGGTTAACAGCGGCACGACATTAAACCCCAGTGAAGGGGAAGAGGACAGCCCGGGAATTGGGGCGGTAACGGCGGATAATAAATTAAGTGATCAGAACAGAAAAATAATAACCTGCCTGCTGTCGGTAATTCCCGGTGCGGGGCACATGTTCCTGGGCTATCAGAAGCTGGGACTGGAGTTAATGACCGTGTTTTTCTTCAGTTTCTTCTTCCTTGACTGGCTGAGGATCGGGTTGTTCATGTTCATAATACCGGTAATATGGTTTTACAGCATGTTTGATGCGCTGCATAAAGCCTCCGGCGGTGGTGCTCCTGTAGAAGAGAGAAACCTGTCTGTGCTCGAACTAATCGGCGAAAACAGCGCCAGATGGAGCGGTTCCAAGCTGCTGGGTTACGGCCTTATACTCATTGGCGTACTGCTTATATTCGACAGAATCATCTCGCCGATGATTCCTTATGAAATAAGGAGTCATCTGCAGACCGGGATTGTGTCGCTGTTGTTTATAGCCGGCGGTATAAGAATACTTGCCGGCGGGCGCAAAGAAGGCCGAGCAGAAGTCAGCGCAGAAGGAGAGGAGGTATTGGAAGAATGCGAAAATGGAGAGTAGGGACCCTGTCCCTGGGAATTGTAATGATTGTACTGGGTGTGGTCATGCTGGCAGCCCAGTTCCAGCAGGTGGCCATACTGGATATGCTGCTCACCTGGTGGCCGCTGATACTTGTTCTTATCGGCGCGGAGATACTTGTGCAGGTCTATGCCGCCAGGGAAGAGCAGCCAAAAATAAAATACGATGCTTTCAGCATGCTCATCATATTGATCATGGTCTTTTTCAGCATTGGGATGTACGCCGTAACTTCAACCGGCGTTATTGAAGGGATTGTCTGGATGGTGGAAAGTAACATTGTTCCAGTGGATATACCATCCCAGAGGATTAGTGTGGATGAAGGTTTGGAGAGAATAGTAGTCTCCGCCCCCAGGGGCAGGTTGGACATTAAAAAGAGCAGTACTTCCGAGGTGGTTGTCTTCGGGGAGGCCGTGGTAAACGCAGCCGACAATGAAGAAGCCGTAGCTTTGGCGGAACAAAACAAGGCGATAACCCGCAGGGAAGGGGATACCCTGTTTGTGCAGTTCTTATCCACCACATGGTCGGGGGATTTCAAGCCGGGCATCAGGGAAATACGGCACACCCTGCTGCTGCCCCCTGCTACCCGGGTGGAGATTAACGGTCCCGGTTATTTCAACCTGGATATTGACGGGGAAGCCTTTGGAGAGGACTGGCTCATAAAGGGCGGCGGATCGGTCAGTATTACGGCAGCCAAGCCATCCGACCTGGCCATCGACGCGCAGGTAAGAGGCGGGGGCAGCTTCGGGGGAAATGCAAACTGGGAAATTGAAGAAAAATCCGGCCTGCACACCAATAGAGGGCCGGAGTATGAGGGGCACCTTAAATGGGGTGAAGGCACCAACAGAGTCAATATAATACTGGATGGCGGAGAGATAGTTGTAAATGAGATCTAGCAATTTATGACGCAAATAAACGCTAAATAGTTCCATGCTTCAAAGATGTACAAGCAATGCCCCGCCTCCGCCCCCAGGGAATTACCTGCA
>CAZQXY010000244.1:0-3084 GCA_964597455.1 uncultured Desulfovibrionaceae bacterium | reverse complement strand
CTGTTGCTGTTCAATGATCCTTTCCTTCCTGAATAACAGCCAGAGCGGGCTGGCGACAAAAATTGAAGAATAAGTGCCGGCAACCACTCCAACCATCAGCGCAAGCGCAAATGCCTTGAGGTCCATCCCGCCGATAAAATAACTAAAAGCAATAAAAAGGCAGACAAGGACTACAAAGGTTGTTACAGAAGTGTTAATACAGCGGATCAGGCTCTCATTAATGCTATCGTTAACCACTTCCGGAACGGCCTTTTTACGCTGGATCTTTAAATTTTCCCTGATACGGTCAAAAATAACAATCGTATCGTTAATTGAGTAACCGATGATCGTTAATATCGCCGCTATAAAAGTACTGTTAATCTCGATCCTGAAGATCGAAAATACTGCTACCATGAGAAAAGCATCGTGCAATAAAGCAATAATTGCCGCCAGAGCAAATTTAAATTCAAAACGCAGGGTGATATAAAGAATCATTCCCAGGGCGGCAATGGCCAGCGCTAAAAATGCTTCCCTGGTCAGTTCCTTTCCGATTACAGCACCTACGTTTTCAATACGCAGGATATCCTCAGCGGTCATCTGCGGCCAGCGTTCCTGGAAAGCTTCAATAACCTTCTGCCTTTCAGCTTCAACCAGAGGTGGCGCTTTAGCGATTATTTCACTTCCTTCGCTGCCGCCGACCCTTTGCAGTGGGATCCCGTCCAACCCCAGGGGCGCCAAAATTTCCCTTACTTCCTCCATCCGGTAACCCTCTTCCAGGCGCAGGTGGAAAATCGTCCCCCCCGTAAAATCTATGCCCAGGTTGAGACCGTTTATAAAGAGCGAGATTATGCCGATTAAGATAACTAAACCCGATAAAATGCATGCTCCCCGTCCATATTTTACAAAAGGGAAATTGAATTTCATTTTAATACCCCCTTAAAGCCCAGGTAAGAAGCGCCCTTGATGAGGCTTGATCTTGCCGCCAGGCGCAGCAGATAACGCGTTAAAAAAACTGCCGTAACAACGCTGCATAAGATACCGACAAGCAGCACAATAGCAAACCCCCGCACCGTTCCGCTGGCTACGATAAAAAGAACCAGTGCAGCGATAACGGTAGTAATGTTGGCATCAAGAATAGCGCTCAGCGCACGTTCAAAACCGGTGTTAATGGCCGAAAAAATCGTTTTACCTTTTCCTATCTCTTCCTTGATGCGTTCAAAGATCAGGATATTGGCATCCAGCGCCATCCCGATGGAAAGGATAAGGCCTGCAATACCGGGAAGGGTCATTGTAGCGTTGAAACCGGCCAGGATAAGGAAGACCAGCCCCATGTAAACCGTCAGGGCAATATCGGCGATCAGCCCGGCAAATTTATAAAAGAAGAGCATATACACCATAACGATTGCCAGCCCGATGATCCCAGCCGTAAAACTTAGCCTGAGGGCATTTTCGCCGAGCACCGGTCCTACCGAGCGGGTTTCAAGTTCAACCAGATCGACCGGCAGGGCACCCGTCCGCAGCATCAAAGCAATATTGTGGGCTTCCTCCGCCGAGGAAATACCGGTAATAACAGCATTTCCTTCTTCGATCACATTCTGCACTGTGGGGGCGGAAACGAGTTCATCATCGAGAAAAATGACAATCGGCTGCCCCAGGTATTTTTCAGTTGCCGCGGCGAACTTGTCCCTTCCCTCCGGTCCAAACTCCAGGGCTACCAGCGGCTCACTGTAATTACCCCGTGCAAAATAAGCATCCTGCAAATCTGCCCCTGTTAGCAGAACATCACCTTCAGGACCGACAAAGGTCAGCATGGCGGTTCTGCCGATTACCTCCATGGCTTGTTCCTGGTCCTCGATTCCCGGCAGCTCAATTCTGATCCGCCTGTCTCCCTCGCGCTGCAACACCGGCTCAACCAGCCCCAGCTCATCGATCCTGTTGCTGATGATGGTCATCGCCCGCTGGATGGCATCGTGATCGACTTCTTCATCTGCGGACGGAACCGCTTCCAGGAGCACATAAACCCCGCCCTCCAGATCCAGACCTTTTTTCAGGTAACTTTCCCAATTATATAGGAAAGCCCCTGAAGCTATAACTAAAATCAAGGATAAAATAATAAAAAATAAAGGACTTGCTTTGGAACGCCTTTTCAATTGTTTACCCCTCCCCTTACCATATAATCTGCAAAAAATCCCAGCTTGTACCACCCGCAGCCTTTCCAGGAGACCCTCCGAACTCCATCTGCACGGCGAATCAGCCATTCATATTAGAGCAACTGCGCTTCGTTAATAATCAGCGCAAAGCGAGAGGATAGAAAATCAGCGGCACGGCGGCACATGATCATGCGGCTCAAAAATATTTCAAAATACTCCATGACCCTGCTAATACTCGTATCAATTTTAAGCCTCAAGGTAATAATCCTTTTCCCCGGATCCAGTCCCAGCACGGATTCTTCAGCGGCATAATTGACACGGTCATGGATATCAAATGTGGCAAAATCACGATTACGAACCCTGGATCTGTGTACATCCGCTTTGTCGGCTAAAATAACCGCAGCAGAAATGCTGCTTACGGGATTGCCGTACTGCTCGTCGTGATTACCGATAGCGGAGGCTATTTCGGCAATCTCATTTTTGTCCATCTCCATTTCCTTTAAAATATCCATCGCTATTAATGCACCAATGGCATAATGATGGGTACGCTCCACTACATTGCCGATATCATGCAGATAACCGGCGATAGCTGCAAGCTCGGCTTCACGTGAACTATAACCTAAAGCGGTCAAAATCCTGTAAGCGGTATCCGCTACCAGGTTGTTATGCCGGAAACCATGTTCCGAAAATCCCAGCACGCCCAAATTATCATCGGCTTTTTGTATATAAGCCGTTACCGTGGAGTTGGCTTTAAGATCATCCAAGGTTATTAGCATATGCTGTTTATTACCCATGCTTCACCCGCCCGGTTTTTTCTTAATTTCTCAAGTAAAAAAATGATTTTCGCGTACGGTCTTAAAAATTATACCTTTAATTAAAAATTATACCTTTAATTAATGAAAGAAACAACTGGGTAAATTTATAAATCAGCACCTCGTGCTGATCTCTCAAGATC
>CAZQXY010000243.1:0-3094 GCA_964597455.1 uncultured Desulfovibrionaceae bacterium | reverse complement strand
GGCCGGTGCGGGTAAGGTAGAAATAAGCTACTGCAAGGATGGCAGCGAGCAATGCCAGATCCCCCAGCGTCATCGGCCGCTTCAGCAGGCGGCGCAAAAAGGCGAAGAAGGCACCCTTGCGCTCCCGGGACAGCTCCGGGGGAAATACGGTTCCGGCGTTTGGGCTGGTTGGGCCGCTGCTTTCTATAAAAGCCAGTATCGTGCAGGCTGTGAGCACAGCCAAGCCCAGAGGCAGGGAGTACATGAGCTTAACGCCGCGGAAAAGCTCCATGCCGTGAAAAAATGGGGGCGCCGTGAGCAAACCGTGTACCAGCAACCCGCCAGCCAGCGAAAGCAAAAATATCAGCAGAACGCGTGCAAGCGAGCGCATAAGCAGGGCACCACCGCCCGTCGGCAGCGCCGTTTTTTTACGTGAAGATGATACCATCCCTGACTCCAAAACCGGGGAGGATGTTACTGTACGGGGAATAGCGCTTTACCGACATAGCTGGAACTTTCAAAAGCCGGGAAAAATAGAACAAGGGCGCAGTACAGGGGAAAAAGCAGGGCTGCGAGAAGCGAGAAGGCCTGACCGGCAAGCACAGTATTCCAGCGGAAAAGGATGCAGGCAAAAAACAGCCCTAACAGCAAGAGACCGAGCTTGAAGCTGGGTTTCCAGTTAAGGAAGGCCAAAAATGCTGTTACGGGTAGGACATCTTAAATAATATTTTTATAGCTATTTCAGCTTTTCAATTTTTTCTCTGGCTATATCACATTGGGAAAAGTCAGCATCCAATATTTAGAACTCTTTTTTCTCCTTATTGCGATGGCGTTTCTGCAGGAAAAAAAGCAGGGTTACACCTTTCCAGATCAAAATCAAGATCAGCCCGCCAAGGCAGCCCAGCCAGAAACCGTGGAAGCTGCGCAACAGCGAGAGGCCTGCGGGGGCCGTGATATGCGCAAATGTATTTACGACGGAGATCGGCGCCAGCGTCCCGGCTGCCAGGAAGGCGAAGGCCAGGATCCTGAAGATTCTTTTTGTGGAAGCGGAGCTCCCCAGCAAGTAGAGCCCGAGGATCGCCAGGGGATACCCCAGGGCGAATTCCTTAAAGCGGGGGCGAACGCCGAAGAGGCGTTCCAGGCCTCCCCGCAGGGCATCTTCGGCGGAAGTTATCTCTAAAACATGGCCGGTGCGGGTAAGGTAGAAATAAGCTACTGCAAGGATGGCAGCGAGCAATGCCAGATCCCCCAGCGTCATCGGCCGCTTCAGCAGGCGGCGCAAAAAGGCGAAGAAGGCACCCTTGCGCTCCCGGGACAGCTCCGGGGGAAATACGGTTCCGGCGTTTGGGCTGGTTGGGCCGCTGCTTTCTATAAAAGCCAGTATCGTGCAGGCTGTGAGCACAGCCAAGCCCAGAGGCAGGGAGTACATGAGCTTAACGCCGCGGAAAAGCTCCATGCCGTGAAAAAATGGGGGCGCCGTGAGCAAACCGTGTACCAGCAACCCGCCAGCCAGCGAAAGCAAAAATATCAGCAGAACGCGTGCAAGCGAGCGCATAAGCAGGGCACCACCGCCCGTCGGCAGCGCCGTTTTTTTACGTGAAGATGATACCATCCCTGACTCCAAAACCGGGGAGGATGTTACTGTACGGGGAATAGCGCTTTACCGACATAGCTGGAACTTTCAAAAGCCGGGAAAAATAGAACAAGGGCGCAGTACAGGGGAAAAAGCAGGGCTGCGAGAAGCGAGAAGGCCTGACCGGCAAGCACAGTATTCCAGCGGAAAAGGATGCAGGCAAAAAACAGCCCTAACAGCAAGAGACCGAGCTTGAAGCCGGGCTTCCAGTTAAGGAAGGCCTGCAGCAGCAGTAGCAGCAGGGCGATAACACCCGCGGCCATGGCTGCAAAAAGCACTCCCGGCAAGCGCCGGGGCACCAGAACCTGCGCTTTTCCCAGGGTATAGCCGCTTCGTTCCAGCTCGCTCTGGAGGAGTTCCAACCGCAGGGACAACCTTTCCCGCAGCTCTTCCCCGCCTGATTGGGGAAGATAATTTCTGATCGCCAGCTCCAGCAGCTGCACCCGCCGCTCCCTGATGCCGTTAATGGCTGCCTCAGGCCGGTCGCCGGCCTTGCCGGGGCGCATGACCAGCAGGTTGTAATCCAGGAGTGCGGCAAGTTCTTCCATTCCCTGAGGAAACTGGCTGTACTCGTAGATAACCCCGGGGATGTCCCTTTTTTGCAAGGCTTCCGCCGTCTGCCGCAGAAATGAAGGCTCTCCCGGGACCCTGCCGCCTTCAAAAACTGCAGCGGAAAGGGGATAATTGTCATAAGTTGAGAGCATCTGCTCCGCAGTAGCAGAAGTCTCTATCCGGCGCCCGCTCAGGTAGGGGTTGATAAAGAGGCCGGCAGCGGCTATCCGCTCCAGCTCTTGCGGTTTTGCTCCCAGGCTGAGGTACGGAAGGTTATCGTAAGTGGCTCCCTTGATCAGATAAAGGGCCATGCCCTCGCCGGATCGCTGCTCCAGTTTAAATTCCCCCGGAAGCTCCGCCTCGTAAAGTTCCTGCAGGTGCTCCCAGACCTGGTCGGCCCAGGGTCCTGCGGGCATGAAGACAACATAGTCCCCGAAAGAAAGCCCGGAGTTCAATGCGGCATCTTCCAGGAATTCGCGATAGGAGGAAAGCTCCGGGTTGTAAGAGAGCTCGCCGGCAAGCTCCAGGTTGCTGAGAACGTAGCAGCCGGGATCGCGCCGCAGCTTCCAAAGGTAATACTCGGCGACCCCGATGGAGGTCACCCCGCGCTCCTTTAAAAAAAGCAAGGCCTCGTCAATAGTGAGGCCCGCGCGGGCGGCAAAGATCTCCACGTCGCTGTGGCGCACAGTGATTTCCAATTCGCGCATATCTTTGGAGGGGGAGTGGAAAAGAACGGCGGCGTAAAGAGCGATGACAACGGATAGCAGCAGTAAAAATATTAGTATGTAGTTAAGAACCCTATGCGAACGGGCTTGATATCTCCGGGTGGGGGAAAGCAATATTTTCATCTCCTTTTGTCCATAGGACTATTAGGACCATTATAATAAATACTGCTCCCCCGGTAAAGCAAGAAATTTTTTCCAGGTGCAT
>CAZQXY010000242.1:2280-3101 GCA_964597455.1 uncultured Desulfovibrionaceae bacterium | reverse complement strand
CGAGGATAGTACAGTTAGTGGTTATTAAGGGAAGATAAATCCCCAGGGCACGGAAGAGAGTGGGGTTGGTCTTCTTTAAAACCATCTCTACCAGCTGTACCAACCCGGCTATAACTAAAATAAAGACGATGGTTCTTAGATATACCAGATCAAGAGGAAATAATAGAAAAGTGTCAATAACCCAGGTCACAACGGCAGACAGGGTCATCACAAAAATCACAGCAATACCCATCCCCATGGAGGTTTCAAGTCGATTGGAAACCCCTAGGTAGGGACAGATACCCAGGAACTGACTCAGAACTATATTATTGGCAAAAATCGCCACAAAAACAATCGCCAGCAGGTTCACGTCCATCATTTAAGCCTCCTTTTTACACTAACTATTCAATACCCAGGCGTTTAAACATATAGTTTACAAGGCCAAGCATAATACCCAGGGTAATAAAAGCCCCTGGTGCGGTAGCAAAAATCGCCATGGGTTCAAAAGCAGTGCCCATAATTGGGATATTGAAAAAGCTCCCTGCACCGATAAGTTCCCGAATAATGCCGAGAACAGTAAGGGAAAGGGTAAAACCGATTCCCATACCCAGGGCATCGACCACCGAGCGGATAACAGTATTTTTACGGGCAAAAGCCTCAGCTCTCCCCATGATAATACAGTTAACCACTATCAGCGGAATAAATATTCCCAGCGCTTCATGCAGAGGTTTAGCATAAGCATTGAGAACCAAATCTATAATGGTTACAAAAGTAGCGATAATTAAAATATAGGCAGGCATCCTGACTTTGGCAGGAATTACATTTCTTAAGACGGAAATAGC
>CAZQXY010000242.1:0-2270 GCA_964597455.1 uncultured Desulfovibrionaceae bacterium | reverse complement strand
ATATTGGACAAAACCAGGACAACAAGGGCAGAAATACCCATTCCAAAAGCGTTAGTAGCTGAAACAGTAATGGCAAGGGTAGGGCACATACCCAGCACAAGGCGAAAGGTTGGGTTTTCCTTGAAAATTCCCTTTGAAAATTCCTGAGCAATTGTAGTCACTTTCTTCACCTCCATCTGGTAAACCTTAATTCTAAATTCTTACTTCTTATATCTACAAGAAATTTTCTCCGATAATATTCATCACCCGGCGGATAGAATTTATCATCCCCCTGGTAGATACTGTAGCCCCCGTCACGGTATCGACATCCACACCGGCCTCAATGGGATCGGCAAAATTTAAGCCTATAACCCCTTCCTGGAAAGTATCTTCGGTAATGACATCTCCGATACCGGCTGTTTCCCCATGTTCGCTAATCCGAATGCCAATAATGTCCCCGGCAGTGTCTACAGCCAGGTCATAGGAAATCGCCCCTCCATAACCGGCAGCTGTAACACTGCCGACCACACCGATAAATTGCTCGGCAGCATCGTAACAGAGATAATAATTTTCCCCGTCTATTACTTTTTCTTCAGTTCGCTCTGCATTGGGGAAAAACGTTCCCATTGCCTCCTGAAACTCGGCTTCAGCCCTCGCCTCAATCACAGGCTGTGTTACTCCGTTAACCAGGGAAAGCAGGCCGCCGCATATTACCCCAATAATCACCAAAGTCAAGATCATTTTATAGCTTTCACGCACTTTTCTTCACCTCCCCGAATTTCTTCGGCAAAGTAAAGTTATCGATCAGGGGAGTAACCCCGTTCATTAACAAGATACCAAAGGTTACACCTTCAGGCATAGAACCATAAAGGCGAATGAGCATGGTGACCACTCCGCAACCCACTCCGAAAATAATTTTCCCCGTTTTTGTAACAGGCGAAGTAACCATGTCGGTTGCCATAAAAAGCGCACCCAGCAGTACACCCCCGGCCAGAACATGATAAAGGCCCATTGAAAATCCTCCGCTGATTAAACCCAGGATAAAAACTGCACCGATAAATCCTCCAGGAATACGCCAGTCTATATGCCCCCTGTAATAGAGCCAAACAGCGCCAATAATCAGAGCAATAGCGGAAGTTTCCCCTAAAGAACCGGATACTGTACCAATAAAAAGATCACCCAGGGAAGCGTCATAGGTAGCCAGCGGAGATGCTTCTGTAACCGCATCCGCGGCTAAATCGAGGGGTACCGGTTTTAACCAGACGCTGCCCGCCATGTGGCCTGCCCAGGAGACCGCGAGTACTGCCCGTCCAACCAGAGCAGGGTTAAAAATATTGTTACCTATCCCTCCATAAATTTGTTTACCGATAGCAATAGCAACAACAGAACCGATAACTACCATCCACCAGGGTGGGGCAGGGGGAAGAGTCATCGCCAAAAGCAACCCCGTTACTGCTGCACTGCCATCCCCGAAAAAATCCCCTTTACGTAGAATAATTGCCTCTGTAACCATAGCTGCCACCATAGCTATGATCATCGTTACCAGAGCACGGTAGCCAAAAAGGAATACAGCCATTAATGCTACGGGAAAAAGTGCTATCAGCACATCCACCATAATGCTCCGAATATTTTCCGGGGATTTAATGTGCGGGGATGAAGATACTACCAGTTTTTTTACCATTTATTATCCCTCCATTTCCTTGCTACTTTCTCCTGCCGGCTGTAATTTCCCCTTTAGCAATGCGAATCCACTGAACCAGGGGTCTTTTGGCCGGGCAAGTATAAGTGCAACTCCCGCACTCAAAACAATCCATTGCGCCATACTTTTCTGCAAGATCCATTCTATGCTTTTCTGAAGCAGAAGCAATAAAATTGGGAAGCAAGTTCATCGGGCATACTTCCACACACTTACCGCACTTAATACAGGCACTAATGGGATACTCCTGGACAAACTCCTCGGTCAAAACCAACACTCCCGAGGTTCCTTTAATAACCGGAACGTCGTCCGTAGGTTGTGCCAGCCCCATCATGGGACCTCCCAGAATTAACTTGCGGGCATTATCCTTCATACCGCCGCATTGCTTAATAATGTCTTTAACAAGGGTCCCGTTTCTAACAAGAAGATTACCCGGCTCTTTGATACCAGGGCCGGTTACAGTAAGGACCCTCTCGTAAAGGGGCTTACCCAGCTTAATAGCCTCAGCCATAGCGACCGCTGTCCCCGTATTCTGATTGACGACATTAACGGCCATAGGAAGAGCCCCGAGAGGCACTTCTCTTCCGGTAGTGGC
>CAZQXY010000241.1:0-3127 GCA_964597455.1 uncultured Desulfovibrionaceae bacterium | reverse complement strand
AACCCCTGGCTGTTTTTGCCTCCCAGCCCCGCGTCCACGGCGAGCTGCAACAGAGGTTGGGGGCCAGTAAGCTTTAGCTTCCCCGAGTAGCCTTTGATGATCGTATTCCTGTAATTGACGATATGCATGCGCTGGTTTCCCAATGGAACGACGCTAACTTTGCCCGCGGGGGGTTCATCACCATAGAAGGATTGAAATTTTTTGCGCAGATTTTTGTCGAGGAGTTCGTTATAGTCTGGATCGCCGGGCTGAAAATAGCAGGTATATTTACGGCCATCAGGACGCAGCAGGGTGCTGTATAAAACGATGGGGGATAAAACCAAAACCCTGGCCTCATCCCCCTTTATATGAAACTTTTCCGCATATACTTTTTCCATTTGCACCTCTTGGGAACCAAGTCGCATGGAACCTCTGGAAAGCAGAACATTGACCAACGACTGGCAGAATTCCTCCAGCGGAGAAGTAACGGTCAGGCTTATTTCATCCCGAAAGTTTATTTTTCCGTTATTTTTATCAAGGGTGTATGGCCCGCGCAATTGTGAAAAACTAAACATTTTAAAAACGCGCTTTTCAAAAGTATATCCCTTATTGTGGAGAAAAGCGGCCAACTCATCGTCAATAGAGTTATAAATGGCAGCCTGCACAATATGGTTATAATGAATGGGGAGCCTTAACTGCCCATTTTCTGCCCTAAAATGGATTTGCAGATGAATTTCTTTCACCCCTATCTGTAGTAAACCCATTCACACCTCTAAACCATTAATTGGATCTGTTATGTTGACAAGTTTTTGCCCCTGATCATTGTCCGCTTTCGGATGATGAACCAAGGTGTTGGTTATACAATATTATTCTCAGCAGCTTTTTCTCAGCTCAGATAGCTCAGATTATGAGAAATTTTGAAAGAAACCGCTTTAATATTTATACTTTCGGCAAAAAGGTATGTTTTCCCTTTGAATTATTTTGTAAGGTTTTGTCTAAATTTTTACTTATCATTTATAACTTGGTTCACTGAAATTCACTGAAGATTAAGGGAGGACCAATAATGATGAAAATAAAGGAACGGCTGTATAGGGTTAGAAAGGGGTTTTCCCTCTAATTTAATTAAAAATCAAAATTGGGTGATTTATGATTACAACACTAACCCTTCATTACACCCAGTGGGGTTAATTTAACCAGTGGTTTTACTAAATCATCCTGAATAGCGATGACTTTCTCAATATCTTTATAGGCCATGGGTGCTTCAGAAAGATCGCCCCTCCATCCGTCAAAGACAATCCCTTGCATAGCATTATTTGCCATTTCTTCGGTAAAATCTTTATTGGCTTGTTTCCGGCTCATCACACGTCCGGCACCATGGGAACAAGAATAAAAACTCTCAGGATTCCCTAAGCCTTCAACAATATATGACGGGGTTCCCATTGAGCCGGGCACAATTCCGATTTGTCCTGTCTTTACTTGTATTGCACCTTTTCGATGCACTATCACTTTTTTATTGAAATGTTCTTCTTCACAGGCATAATTATGATGGCAATCAATCACCCTGGCAACCTTTGCTCCTGTCACCTCAGAAAAAACGCTCAATAATTTTTCAGCAAGTAGTTCCCTGTTTGCTTTGGCGAATTTCAGGCAATAATTCATTACCTGAAAATATTCATTGCCTTCCGGGATATCAAGCGACAAAGGGGCTAAATCGTATTCCTTTGGTACAATTTTATTTTTTTGGTTGAGCTTTTTAGCAATATTATTGTAATAATTCGCAACCTTTAAACCTATATTTCTGCTTCCGGAATGAACCATCAGCCATATATACCCGTCACTGCCCTGTTCTATACTGCAAAAATGGTTCCCGGAGCCAAGGCTTGAAATTTGGTGTCTGGCTGATTCAAGCTCTTTTTCAATTATAGTTAAATTTGGAGCAAAACGAAATCCCGCCCATTCTTGAGGCTTTTTGTTATGTTTGAAACCAACAGGAATTAGTTTTTTTGCTTTTTCCAGAACGATTTTTATTCCTTTTGTAGGGATCTCCGTTAGATCGGTCTTTAATGCCGTAATTCCGCAGCCAATATCAACTCCTACAGCATTTGGTATAATCATGCGCTCCACGGTGGCAAGAATACCGCCTATTGGCATTCCATAACCCTGGTGAACATCAGGCATAAGAGCAATATGTCTAAACGCGAACGGTAAATTCGACAAATTAATTGCCTGCTGCAGGGCCCCCTCCTCTACTTCACTTGCCCAGATTTTTATTGGTATTCTACCTTTTTGGATCATTTGCAATTTGATCACTTACTTTATTCAAATTATTGGAATAACACTATTTCGCCCTTTAATAGCTCTTTCTTCCCAGCTTGAATAAAATTATAACAGCTTGCCAGGGTTTTATCAATCTGCTCAGGGCTGTTGTGCTGTTGTGACTTGTACAATTATTGAAGCAAACTCGGCAAGCTTTCTTTCCCATTTTTATCTTGTTATTAGATAACATATAAGTTATAATAAATTTTAACAGGGGGATATTAATTTGTATAAAATACATTACTATGTCGAAAATAATTGGTATCCAGTTCTTGAATTCATTCAAAATCAATATCCGAAACCCCGTGCTAAAATAGCAAGGACAATTAGCCTTTTAAAACAACATGGATTCTATATTGGCGGCCCTTTTCTTGAAAAAGTTACAGGAACTAAAGAGCTTTGGGAACTTCGTATTAAACACAGCTCAAATATTTACAGGATATTGTTTTTCAGCTACTATCAAGGTGAGTTTGTCTTACTTCACGGTTTTGTTAAAAAAACGGCCAAACTACCTCCTAAAGAGCTAAAAATTGCGCTTAGCCGCTTAATAAAATTTAAACAGCAAAGGAGTTATCAGAATGGAACATAAAGATGCCTTAAAAATAATCCTTGCAGATCCAGAGACTAAAAAAGAATATGATGCTTTAGAGGCCGAATTTGCCGTTAAAAGTGCCTTAATTAAACTTCGAGCCGAAAAGGGTCTTACCCAACGTGATCTTGCTGAATTGGTCGGAGCAAAACAATCAGCTATAGCAAGGCTGGAAAGCGGAAGATATAATCCTTCCGTGAAGTTATTGGGCAAGATAGCCGCAGCTACAGGTAAGAAGCTTTC
>CAZQXY010000240.1:0-3166 GCA_964597455.1 uncultured Desulfovibrionaceae bacterium | reverse complement strand
ATTGCTTTTTGCGGTGAGAAAGGGATCGGACTTGCTTTCTATAGTGATCAGGGCCGATTTTATGGACGTATTGAAGGACCAGTCAGAGGTAATGTGCTGCTCAGGACAAAACAGTATTCTGCAGCAAGTACGGAACAGGCTTTGTTAATGGCAAAAAACTTTGTTGCTACTAAGATTGCCAATGGGAGGAATATATTGCTTAGAAGTGCAAGGGATAGTAATAACCACGAGGCCGATAGTAAATTAAAAAAAGCAGCACAAAAAATAGCTTATTTATCCTCTCAATTAGCGACTGCTGAAAACCATGACCAGATTCGCGGTATAGAGGGAATTGTAGCTAACCGTTATTTCGCTGTATTTGATTGCATGGTTAAGGTAAACAAAGAAGACTTTTACTTCGAAAAAAGAAGTAAGAGGCCACCAATGGATAGAGTTAATGCTCTACTGTCCTTTCTATATATGTTGCTGGCCAATGACATACGTTCAGCCCTAGAGGGAGTGGGACTGGATCCGGCAGTTGGCTTTCTTCATGCTATGCGGCCTGGGAGGCCCAGTCTAGCATTGGATATAATGGAGTAACTCAGAGCTCCACTGTGTGATCGATTAGCCTTAGCATTGATCAACCTAAAGCAAGTTCAAGGGGATGGATTTGAGCTTACACCAACGGCTGTCCGTATGACAGAAGAAACCCGAAAAACAGTTATTACTGCATGGCAGAAACGAAAAATGGATGAGATTACTCATCCATTTTTGGAAGAAAAAATGCCTATAGGGCTAATACCTCATATACAGTCTCAATTGCTGGCGCGGTATTTAAGGGGCGATCTGGATTCCTACCCGCCTTTCTATTGGAAATAGGGGTGATAAGTGATGTTCGTGTTGATTACTTATGATGTTAGTATCATAGATGCCGGGGGAACAAAGAGGCTGCGAAATGTGGCAAAAACCTGCGAAAATTATGGGCAAAGGGTACAAAATTCGGTTTTTGAATGTTTGGTTGATCCGGCTCAATTCATTATGTTAAAAAATAAATTGCTTAATATTATTAAACCAGATAAAGATTCCTGACTTTATGAGATAAAGCTCGAACAAACACTTTCCTAAAAGCCCGAAACGCTTTGAAACAGGCAGTCTGCGGGTTTTTCTTTGCAATAAAAATATAATATATTTTGTCCTGTTATGTCCTGTTTTTACCTTGTCAAAGCCTGCCACTTTTGGTATAATAGATCCAGGAACAATCGTTCCCCTGGAGGTTTATATGTATGTAGCCGTAACTGGTTCCGGAAAGGCCAAAGTCGTACAGTTCAGGGAAGATAAACGCATCCCTGGTATGAACAAAAAATCAACAAAGGTCATAAAGACTCTGGGTAACTATGAGCGTATGGTGGCTGAAGACCCGGATATTATACCCAAGCTTAAAGCGCAGGCCAAAGTCCTGACCAGGGAAAAGAAAGAGTCCAGCAAACCTTTGTCTTTGCAGGTAACCTCCGCAGAGATTACTGAGCCAGATGATGTAGTGCCATCTTATTATTTTGGTCATTCCTTGCTCAAACAACTCTGGAATCAGATGCAGCTGGATACTTTCTTCACAAACCAATGCGGCAGAAAGAATGCCGAAACGGTTGCCCAGGCCCTGTTTTATCTGGTAGCCCATCGTTGTGCGGCACCAGACAGTATTCGTGCCTGTGCCCTGGAACAGTCGTCCTTTGCCGGGTTGTCACCCCTGGGGCTGGATGTGTTCTATGGTGTGCTGGATGTATTGGCCGAACGAAAGGAAGCTGTCATTGCCCATTTATGTACCTTTTTTAAAAAGAAAACAGACCGAAGGGGACCGGATACTTACCTGGATGTGACAACCTACGCCTTTGAAAGTACCCGCTGGGGTGAGCTTCGCATGTTCGGCTTTTCCAAGGATCACAAGAATAATGAAGTTCAGGTTGTCATGGCATTACTGTTGGATAACAATGGCATTCCGATAACCTATGAGTTGTTTCCCGGCAACACCATGGACCAGAACACCCTGGTAGAATCTGTGGAAAGGCTAAAGAGTATCTATTATCTGGACAAGATTACCGTTGTGGCAGACCGGGGTATGAACGGTGGGGAGAACCTGGTCTATCTGGATAGAAGCGGATATGACTTTGTCATCAGCTACACTTTAAAACGCTCAGCGGACGCCTTCAAGGAACTTGTTTTTCAGGCGGACGGTTGGCAGGACACCTGGGATGATAAGCACAAAGAAGTGGTCTACCGAGAAAAAACTGTCAGGCAAGCTCTGAAGGTCAAAGTACCCATTTCACAAGAAGCAACCCAGGCCGCCGGCAAGAAAAAACGTGGCAGGCCCAGAAAATATGAATTAGTAGAAATCCCTGTGAAGATCCATTTGACCTGGTCAGCCAAGCGTGCCCGCAAAGACAAAGGGGACCGGGAAAGGATACTTGAGCGGCTCAAAAAACGGCTGGACAAGCCATACCAGCTTAAGGCTTCCATCAAAAGGGGTTGCAACCAGTATCTGCAGATGGAAGTTGACACAAAGAACTGGACTCTGGATGAAGAAAAAATCCGGCAGGCTGAACGCTTTGATGGATATTATGCCATCGTCACCAACAACCTGAATTTGAGTACAGAACAGGTTTGTCAGACATACCGGGGAATCTGGAAAATTGAGGAAAGCTTTCGCATTCTGAAAACAGATCTGAGGGCGTGTCCTGTCTTCGTCTGGAACGACGATCACATTAAAGGCCATTTCATGATGTGCTTTATCAGCTTGTGCCTGCTTCGCTACATTCAGTATCTGCTGGAAACACAATGTGAGACCAGGGCTTCTGCAGAGTTGATTATGGAAGCGATGCGTGAACCCCTTGCCCTAGTTCAGGGCGATTATCCGCACATTGTAGTGACCCCGACGAAAATATCCAAGATCTATCTGGAGCTTGCCAGGTTGATGAAGTTGCCGGTGCTCAGAACTAATATGACGCTGACACAGTTTAGATCCAGTACGAAACTTGATTTAAATATCAACTTGAAATAATAGGACATTTCTAAAGCACTGGAACCCCCGAAAATACTGGTGTTCCAGTGCTTTTTTGCACTCTATGACCTAAACTCAGGAGCACTCTGCACAATTTTTTAAGGACTTTTAGCTACCTTAAGCTGTCCAAACTGC
>CAZQXY010000239.1:0-3185 GCA_964597455.1 uncultured Desulfovibrionaceae bacterium | reverse complement strand
CTTCGCGTTTTTTTAAAAAACAGTCAGGCTTTTAAAGCGCTGGCTTGTTTTTTTTAAAAAATTTTTAAAAAAATAATTGTTTTTTCCGCAGCTTTTTGTTAAAATATCCGTGTATACAAGATTGTGCACAAAAACTAAACAAATAACCTGAATTATTTTTTTCAAATACTACTATGGATAGTATTGCATGTCTTACTGTGAGGTGATTGGTGTTGACGGAAGAACTGGTGCGTATCGGCGAGAAAATTATCAGCATGCGGAAAATCCGGGACAGTGTACAAAAGATATTGCAGCTGCGTTCCTCGGGCCTTTCCCAACAGGAAGCGGCCAGTTTATTACATCTGGATCGAACATTTATTTCACGGCTGGAGAGTATCGGTGAGGTGAGGAAAGGTAAAAAAATAGCGGTATTTGGTTTTCCTTTGCTTAATAAAGAAGAGCTAGAAAAAATATCGGCAGAGCACGGAGTTGATTTCATCTGGCTCATGAACGAGGCGGAAAGGTGGGATCTGGTAAAGGATAAAAGTGCCCTGGATTTTTTTAATCAGTTGATGGAGCTGATCGCAAAGCTGCAGTCCTATGATGTCGTGATCATTATCGGCTCGCGGCGCTGGTTAAAAATTGCCGAGGCTTTACTGACCAGAGAGCTCATATTTATGGAACTGGGCCAATCTCCTATAATAGGGGACCGGAAATTAGACCCGGACTCTTTCAGGGAGATCCTGGTTAAATTAGTAAAGGAATAACGGTAAAGATATACAGGCTGTAAATGATAAAGGAGGCAGAGAAAGTGAAGCAGGTTGTGAGTATTAGCCTGGGTTCTTCAGCAAGGGACCATTCAGCGGAGACGAATCTTCTGGGGCAGTCATTTCTGGTAAGACGTATCGGAACTGACGGGGATATGCAGAAAATGATCCGCTTTATCAGGGAAAATGATGGGAAGATTGATGCTTTCGGGCTTGGAGGGATGGATCTCTATATACAGGCCGTTAATCGGCGCTATACTTTCAGGGATGCTCAGAAGGTGGCTGATGCTGCACGAATTACGCCTATAGTGGATGGTTCCGGTTTAAAAAATACCCTTGAAAGAAGAGTTGTAGATTACCTGCTGCAAGAAACGGATATTATAGCTGAAAAGAAAAAAGTACTCGTAGTAAGCGCCATGGATCGTTTCGGTTTGGCCCAAAGCCTGGAGCAGGCCGGTTGCGAAATGGCATATGGGGATTTAATCTTTGTCCTTAATCTTCCTGTTCCGCTGAAATCGCTCAAAACGCTTGCCCTTGTTGCCGCTTTAGCTGTGCCGGTGATCCGTTTATTACCGTTTTCCATGGTTTACCCCACAGGTAAAAAACAGGAGACGAACAAACCGCGCTACCCGAAATTTTTCCTCAGGGCGGATATCATTGCCGGTGACTTTCATTTTATAAAGCGGTATATGCCTGAAGAGCTTCCGGGTAAGATTATTATTACTAATACCGTAACCTCTTCCGATATAGAGATGCTCCGCAAAAAAGGGGTTAAGACGCTTGTTACGACTACTCCTGAAATAAACGGGCGCTCTTTCGGAACAAATGTCATGGAGGCTTTGATGGTGGCATATGCCGGTTGCAAAAAGGAGCTTAACCCGCTTGAGTATGAGCAATTGCTGGAAGAACTTAATTTCAAGCCCAGGATAATAGAATTGTAAGTATTAAATTTGGACTGCCCAAGTGTGAAAGGAGGCTGCCGGCGTCTTGAAACCGGCAATAGCTATGGAAACGGCAAAATTTGCATTTATCCTGCATCCCTTAACTGTTGATGATATTTTTAGAAAGTACCGCTTTATGAAGAAATGGCCGGTGCGATTGGTGGAAGCGGTTATCCGCAAGTTCCCCCCCCTGGTGACCTCGCAGATTACAGGTATCTCCTCGCCATATGGAAGTCTGGATGGCCTGTTTGTAGGTGTTGCCCTTACTTCTCGGCAAATGTTGGAGCTCCCCCAGGAGGTAACCCTGCAAAAAATAACCGCTGCCGGTAAAAAAGCCGCCAGGCAAGGAGCAAAAATCGTAGGTCTGGGGGCGATGACGGCTGTTGTTGGAGATGCCGGTATTACGATTGCACGTAATCTGGATATAGCTGTTACTACCGGGAACAGCTATACCGTTGCTACTGCCCTTGAAGGCACGCAGAAAGCCGCCGCGCTGCTGGGGATCGATTTGGAGAGGGCGGATGTTGCCGTCCTGGGGGCGACCGGATCGATTGGGAGTGTTTGTGCACGGGTTTTGGCCAGAAAAGTAAATTATTTGACTCTGATTGCCCGGAATATACCGCGTATGGAAAAACTTGCGGAGGGTATACTTCAGGATACTGGTCTTGCAGTAAAAGTTACCTCCAAAGTCAATGAAGCGGTTAGAAAGGCGGATGTTATTATTGCCGTTTCCAGTGCCGCCGATAGCTTGATCCGGCCGGAAGATCTTAAACCCGGCGCTGTAGTATGTGATGTAGCAAGGCCTCGCGATGTTTCAGTCCAGGTGGCGCAAACCAGAGACGATGTTTTGGTTATCGAAGGAGGGGTAGTTGAAGTTCCGGGAGATGTTCAATTTAATTTTAACTTTGGATTCCCTCCCAAAACGGCTTATGCCTGCATGGCGGAGACGATGATTCTTGCCCTGGAAAACCGTTTCGAAAATTATTCCCTTGGACGGGAAATGACTGTACGTCAAATCGACGAGATTAGCGCGCTAGCAGCTAAACACGGCTTTAAGCTGGCTGGTTTTCGCAGTTTTGAAAGAGCCCTGGACAATGAAGCTATTGAACGAATAAAGGAAAAAGCCCGTTTAAGGAGGTTGGAATTGGGGATTCCTATGCCGGTTTCCGGCTGCAACCCAAGATAAAAACGCCCAAGATACCCAAGATAAAAAAGTTTGACAAAGCTATAATATCTGTCTATAATAAGCTTGTTTGAATCTATTGATCTCCTATTATTTATTGCTGAAAGATCTTTAAACCTAAAAGTGTCAAGGCGGACTTGACACTTATTCTTACTTAGGCTATCTTAGGTTAAATAAGGCAGAACACAAAAAAACAGAACACAAAAAAGGCAGGAGTCCGCCTCCATGTTCGTACTGACAGCTATGTTCAACCAGGACATCAACCAGAACATAGTAAGGAATAATTTTTTTCAAAAATACATATAATTTTCTGCT
>CAZQXY010000238.1:0-3186 GCA_964597455.1 uncultured Desulfovibrionaceae bacterium | reverse complement strand
TTGCCGGAAGTAAAAACAACTCTTTCCGGACATATCAGTAAGCGTTTCATCCTCGCGAATACCTCGCAACACCCTGCCCCACGGCAAGTTAACCGCCCGTTCTATGGCAAAATAAGTCAGTGCAAGTAACACCGCTGCAATAATCAGGAAAACAAATACGTAGTAACGGGGATTTACCATCTCAAAAAATGGCCTTGGAATATCCCTGATTCCCCACACACCGTTCGTAAGCCAGGACTCGTTCTTAATAATCAGGAACATGGTCTCCTGAATGGCAAGCAGCGCTATGGCAAAAGGCCCTCCCCGTAGCTTAAGCGCGGGAAAAGCCATTAAATAGGCAATTAAGCCTGACATACAGACCGCACCAACCATTCCAAGGGGAACCGGCAGGCTAAAACCGCCTAAATGCTCGGGGCTAGGCAACCCGCAGAGAATGGCGGAGGTATATGCGCCCACCATATAGAAAGCCCCAATTCCGAAGTTCATAAGCCCGGTATATCCCCACTGCAGGTTAAGCGCGAGGGCCATAATCGCGTAGATGCTTCCCATTACAAGGTACGAGGAGAGATAACTAATCATGATAACAATATTCCTCTTTCATTAAAGTATTTGTATTTTCCCTCTGAAACTTGCAATCAAAGAAGGGCCGTCAGCGCTTCAGATTAAACTTTGGCTTCCCAAACAAGCCGTACGGCTTCAGCAGCAGAATCACGATAACAAAAACAAAGGCAACAGCGGGTTTGTATACAGAAACATTAGCCTGTATTTCCATGGCATTGGCCAGATTCTGGAGCAGGCCTGTAACCAGCTCCTCAGCAATGCCAATCGTCATACCGCCGAGCAGGGCGCCCCAGAAGCTGCCTATACCACCCATGATTACCGCTACAAAAAGAGGGATCAAAAAATTCCACCCCATGTTGGGATTCAACTGCACCTGTATACCGTACAGGGCACCCCCCACCCCGGCCAGCACTCCGCAAATAATCCAGGTCCACATAATCACCCGTGATGTCTGCATACCGGAGGCCTGGGCCAGCGCCTTATTGTCGGATACAGCCCGCAGGGCCTTGCCGTTTTTGGTATACTGCAAAAAGTAGAACACCAGCGCCACCAGAAACAGCGCGCAAATCAAGATCACCAGGTTGTCCGGCCTGATACTTATACCTAAAAATTTTCTGCTCAGTTGGACCTCACTGGAATAGTAGCGCACCTTGGGACCCCAGATCATAAAAATGATCGACCTTATTACAAAAGAAACCCCGAGGGAAGCGATGGACATAAACAGGGAGGAAACCCCCATATTTCTAAGCCTGCGAAAAAACAGTTTGTCAAACAGCAACATTACCGACACGGTCACCAATGCTGCCAATAAAACCGCAAACACCATCGCCCAACCAAAGCTGAGGCCGGGAAAAGTTCCCTGCCAAGGGATTACTGAGAGGAAGGCAAGGGTACTGAAAGCACCCAGAGTAAAAAAATCACCATAGGCGAAATTAAAAAAGTTCAGTATATCGGACATCAGAGTAAGTCCAATCGCTCCTACGGTAATGATACTACCATAGACTATACCACTAATTAAAAGATCCGCCAGATCTGCCATAGTAACCTCCGTTTAACGGGAAACTGCCCTGCAGAACACGCCTTCCGCTTTAAATCATACGTCCGCGGATGATATCTGTCCCCCGAAATAAAGCTCCTTCACATCCTGATTTGCCAGAAATTTATCAGTAATATCTTCGTATTTGATCACACCCGCCGACAGGAGGTAACCCCGATCGGACAGCTTAACCGCATCAAGCGTCTGAGTCACCAGCAACACTGCGCTTTTCAAGCGCAAAGTAATCTCCCTGATCTGGTCCAGCATCATATAAACCAGGTTGGGTGCCAAGCCGGCGGTAGGCTCGTCCAAAAGCAGCAGGCCAGGATGGTTCATAAGGCCGCGTGCTACGGCCAGCATCTGCCTCTGGCCGCCAGAAAGGCTTCCGGCCAGCTGCCCCATACGCTCCCGCAGCTGCGGAAAGATATCGCATACCTCTTCGATCCGGTCAGAAATATCGCCACGCACCAGATATGCTCCCATCTCCAGATTTTCTCTGACAGACATAGAGGAAAAAACATTATCCTCCTGTGGAACCCAGCTTACTCCTGAAGAGGTAACCTGCCAGGGATGGCAGCCGAGCAGGGATTTGCCCTTGAGCAAAATATCTCCGCTTCGGGGTGTGATCATACCCGCCATCACCTTGAGCAAAGTGCTTTTACCGGCACCGTTGGGACCAACCACCGCCACGATTTCACCGGAGCCAACAGTTATTGAAACATTGAAAAGCACGTCCTGAACACCATAACCCGCTACCAGGTTCCGTACTTCCATGATGTTGTTCATACCTGTGCCTCCTTGCCCCTGCCCAAATAAGCTTCGATTACCGCTGGGTTAGAACGTATCTGCCCGGGCGTTCCCTGTGTGAGCGTGGCCCCTTCTACCATAACAATGATTGTATCGCAAATATTCATAATGATATCCATGTCATGCTCCACAATAAACAAAGTTAACCCCCGCTCCCGGGAGAGGCCCCGAATGTAGCCCATGATTTTGTTCTGAAGCGCAGGGGGAACCCCCGCTCCTGGCTCGTCCAAGAGCACCATATCCAGGTCCACCATCATCATTCTGCCTATTTCCAAAAGTTTCTTTTCCCCGCCCGATAGATACTTGGCCGGCAGGTCCTTCTTTTGTTCCAGTTCAATAAATCGCAAGGTTTCCAAAGCTTTCTGAACAAAACTGTTTTGCTGGAGCTTCACCTGCCTGGCTCTGAACCACGCGTTGAACAGGTTTTCTCCCATTTGTTCCTCAGGTATAAGCAGGAGATTTTCCAGCACGGTCATTTCAGGATAGTCACGGGCTATCTGAAAGCTGCGGAACAGCCTGCTCTTAAAAACTTGGTGCGGGGCAAATCCGGTAATATCCTTACCTTTGAAAAAAACTCTCCCGGTATCCGGGCGGAGAAACCCGGTGATCAAGTTGAACAATGTCGTTTTCCCCGCCCCATTGGGGCCGATTAACCCGGTTATGGAACCGCGCTGCACTGAAAGGGAGCAGTTATGCACCGCAGCAACCCCACCGAATCTCTTGGTTAGTCCCTCTACTTGAAGAATAGTATCCGCCATGGCCCCGCACCTCCCTGTTTTTTT
>CAZQXY010000237.1:0-3193 GCA_964597455.1 uncultured Desulfovibrionaceae bacterium | reverse complement strand
CTCCGGGGAGTGGAGATGACCATCCGCCAGGGCGATTTCTGCGCCATCGTGGGACCAAACGGCGCTGGAAAGACTACTATGCTGAATTTGATCTTTCGGGCTCTGGAAGGATATCAGGGCAGCATTCTGCTGGAAAGCCGGGATATTCTGAAAATGAAAAAACGGGATCTGTATCAGCGCATGGGTTTGGTATTTCAGAATCCAGAGTGGCAATTCGTAGCGAATACCGTTAGTCAGGAGTTGGAGTTCAGCCTGCGCGGGAAAAAGCTGTCGAAAGTGGAGGCCAACAAACAGATCCGGCAGGTGATGGAGCAATTCGGTTTTTCCGACCCGGAGCAAAGCCCTTACCTGTTGAGCCAGGGACAAAAGCGCCGCTTGTCCGTAGCGGCCATGCTGCTGACCGGGCAAAGACTGCTTTTTTTAGACGAGCCCACCTTCGGCCAGGATCACGCCAATCAGCAGCAGCTGATGCAGATGATGCAGGAGCTGAACAGCCGGGGCGTCACCGTGGTCATGGTCACTCACGATATGCCCTTGGTGGCGGACTATGCCTCCCGGGTGCTGCTGCTTCTGGAAGGCCGTATCGCCTACGATGGCTCGCCCGGGGAGTTATTTGCCAATGCAGATCTGACGAAGCAGGCCGCTTTGATCTGCCCGGAAATTCTCGAGTTGACACGGGGTCTGGAAGGTGTCCTCCATTATCTCAGCGGCAGAGAATTGACTCGGGCTATGCGGGCTGTTTTCGTGCAAGGAGGGCTGACAGATGTTTCATTATGAAGATCGACCATCCTTTCTCCATGATGTGAATCCGGTGAGCAAGCTCCTCTTTACCCTTGTCGCCACGATCCTGATCTGTTTGTCTTTTTATCCGGCGCTGCCTTTGGCTATGTTGTTATTACTGACCCTACTAATGGTTTTGGGCGGCAACTTCCGGCCGGGTGATTTGCTGCGGCAGATTGCCCCTTTTTTAAAGATATGCCTCAGCTTTGTGCTGTTTCTTTTAGTGGTGCGGGGTCTAAATGGAGAGGGCCCTTATCAGCTTTGGATCTTCCGCTGGCAGGGGGAGGATTTCATCTTTGCCTTTTCTCTGGCGCTGCGTATTCTTTGCCTGGCCTATTTGTCCTTGTTCTTTGTCCTGACCACGGATCCCACGGATCTTGTCCTCAGCATGATGCTGCAACTAAAGCTGGCGTATGTCCCCTGCTACGCTACCCTTGCTGCCTATCGTTTTTTGCCCGCCTTCCGGGATGAGCTGGCGAAGATCCGTCTGGCCCGGGCCATCCGGGGGCAGGAACTGGACGAGACCCTCTGGCAGCGGTTGCGGGCCCCCTTTTTGCTGGCCATTCCGCTGCTGACCACCGCTGTACGCCGGGGCGAGCAGGTTTCCGTGGCCATGGAAAGCCGGGCCCTGGGTGCTTATAGTCAGCGGACCTTTCTAAAAACAACGGCTATCACCGGCAAAGACGTTGTTTTCCTCAGCGTCTCTCTGACATTGTTGGTGCTAGTGACTGCGGCGCTGATTCACTTTGGCCTGTTCCATCTGAACGCTGGATTTCAATTATAGGAGGAAATAAAATATGCCTTACCTGCAAAGCAAAATTAAGCAAAAGCTCAGAAGTTTCTACGATGCACCTCTTTATCAGGGGTATCTGGCCGATCTCCAGCTTGTTTTAGGTCTAACCCGCCTTCCGGTGGGAGTAAAGCTATTCTTCAGCCATGAGGAGTACGCAGCCAGTCCGGAAGCGGAATTTTCCGGCAAAATGACCTATTGCATGATGGTGAAACAGGCCACCGGCAGCAACTGGGGTTATAAGACCCGGTTGGAGCATCATAGTTGCGACGGGGGCACCACAGCCTTGGGGCTGGAGCCCAGTACGACGCGGATCGAAAGCGGCAGGGAATATTTCTCCTACAATCTTTTCGAAAATCCTGCCATTGCCCGACGGCTGCGGCAAAGCGTAAACAGCCTGCACTTCTTCCAGCCAGAAACCTACGGTGTGGCGATCAAGCCGCTGGCGGATTTTATGGCCGCGCCTGATGTGATCCTGGTGATCTGCCAGGCTTACCAGGCCATGCGCCTGCTCCAGGGAGAGGTTTGGTATAGCGGCAAAAAGCCTGCCTTGGACATAGGGGCCATGCAGGGGATCTGCTCCGAGGTTACTGTCACGCCCTATCTGTCCGGGGAAATCAATCTTAGCGTGCTGTGTCCCAGCACCCGCACCCTGTGTCAATGGCAGGATGATGAATTAGCGGTAGGAATTCCAACAGAGAAATTTCCTGCTATCGTAGAGGGAGTTTTTGCCACCTTAAAGGCCACGGAAAGCAAAAAGCACCAGCGGGAAATCGCTGATCGGTTTATGGCCGCCAAACGGGAGCTGCCTCTGGTGCTGGAAATCGGGAAAGATTAAGCAGCGCCCGTGAGACTGATCGTCGGAGGTGGCAGTAATGGAAAGAACGTTTGTATCCATGAGCAATATTACAAAAAGCTTCGGCCACGTCCAAGCGCTTCGGGGCGCCTCTTTAGATATATGCGCTGGGCTGACCACAGCCATTGTGGGCGACAATGGTTCCGGTAAATCCACGCTGATCAAAATTCTCTCCGGCAATTTGCAGCCGGTTGGTGGCACCATCTCTATCGAAGGCAGAACATACAGCGGTCTGACTATACGACAAAGCCTTTCGCTGGGTATACGCACTGTTTATCAGGATTTGTCCCTGGATAATCATAAAAACTGCGCGGAAAATGTCTTTTTAGGCGCAGAGTTGATGTACGGCCCCTTTTTGCGAAAAAAAGCCATGCTTGCTGAGACAGAAGCATTGCTATCGCAGATTAATGTTTATATCGAAGACCTGACCGTGCCGGCAGGCCATCTTTCGGGTGGCCAGCGGCAAGGGCTGGCCATTGCACGTGCGGTACGTTCACCTGGCCGCCTGCTGGTGCTGGATGAACCGATGGCCGCCATGGGCATACAGGAAAGCCACAGCGCGGTAAAACTGCTCCAGGGTCTCAAGGCTCAAGGCATGACCCAGCTCATCATCAGTCACAATTTGTTTCAGGTGTTCGATGTGGCAGACCGCATCTTTGTGATGCGATCCGGTCAATTTATTGCCGATATTTGGACCGATAGGACCTCCCCCGAGGAGATACAGGAGCTGATATTACGCCGGGAGCAGGAAACGGAGACGGCATAAT
>CAZQXY010000236.1:0-3229 GCA_964597455.1 uncultured Desulfovibrionaceae bacterium | reverse complement strand
TGTATATAAATGTTATACATCTACTTTTGCTCCATAATTCTGTATAAGCATTGTAAGGTCAGCAATATCAATTATACCATTACCGTTCAGATCAGCGAAGGCATTATAATTGTTGTTTCCGGCACCGCACCGGTAAGCAAGGAATAAAAGTGTAAGATCGACCAGATCAATACGGTTATTGCCATCAATATTTCCGGCTTTCAGCTCCAGATTTAGCTGTGGAGGGTTCTCCGTAGTTGTTAGTTTTATGGTTTGGATTGTGGGCAGATACTGCTGCCGGTTTGCTGTTATTGTATAGGTACCGAAGGGTAATTTCAAGCTAAAATTACCATCAGCGGATAGGGACGGGGGGGAATAAGTATCGCCTGATTCTTTGCAAACGAATGACACGGTAGTCTTTTCATCTGTCTTTTTGCGTCCCTGCAGTTTTATTGAACCTGTTACCGTTGCACTATTTTCCAGAACTGTACCTACGGATTTGAGAACGTCTAGCTTAAATTCTGCTTTTTTCCCGCTAAACTGTCCACTGATTACAGTTTCTCCAGCAGAGATTGCCCTTACCGTTCCCTTTTCAATTACGGCAACATAAGGGTTGGAGCTGTGCCACTCTATGAGTCCCGGGTCAATTTCTCTGGAGAATCCGGTGCCAAAAACAGCTTCTGCCTGAACAGTTATAGATTCATTTTTTTCTATGACTATTTTCTTAGGTTTTAGTTTCATGTTTTCGAGGGATTCCAGGGAAAGAGGTATGGCGGAGATAATTATATTGTCAATAAACCATCCTTTGCCGGGGCCGTTGCCGTTGCTTTGCAGCCGGAATCTAATATAAAGCTTATCAGTGCCCGCCGGCAGGTTTAAGGGGATGGAAAAGTGCTGGAAATCTTCGTTTGTCCCTGAAAAGCGGTAGAGATGTCCCCAGTTTTTGCCATCGGTTGAGATTTCAAGGTAGGCATAGTCATCTTCTTTATTCTTTCCGGTTTGGAGGTCATAAAAATGCTGGAAGGTGAGTACAGGACTGTGATATCCGCTGAGTTCAAGCGGATTATTAAGTGTAAGCCAGGATCCCGCGTTGTTTTTATAGTCTTCCCACGGCGAATCTGCCAGGGCAAAATCGCCTTCATATACCATTTCACGGGTTGTTTTCCAGGGAGTCTCCGGTGATGTGCTCCAATTGGCCATACCTTCTTCTGCACCGTCAACCAGGAGAAGTTCCCTGGAAAGAAGCGGTTGCTTAATTGCCCTGTAAGCGTCGAGGATCCCAAAGCCATAAACATTGTCCGGACGTTTTCCCTCTCCGTTCCAGAGCGGATCCCAGTATGCCGATTCTTTTAAAATATAACTGATCTCTGATGGGGTTATCTCCGGCCTGGATTGTTTAAGCAGTGCTGCTGCTCCGGAAACATGCGCAGCAGCGACCGATGTTCCATCTAAAACATTATAACTGTTGTTTGGCCAGCAGGAACTAATATTGGTTCCGGGAGCTGTTATTTCGGGTTTATGAAAAGAAATCTCCTGCCATTTAACCGGGCCCTTACTGCTGAAGTCAGTTACTTTATAACTGTCTCCTTCTTTTTCTATTGCTCCGACAGAAAAAGCATGTGGATAACTGGCCGGGCTTCCCGGCCCGGATTGCCCGTTGTTACCGGCCGCAAAAACGACAAAAATGCCTGCCTGAGACAGGTTATGCAGTATCTGCCATTGTAAATAGTCCGTAACATATTCCGGTCTTGATGCCCAGGAGCAATTAATGATATCGGGAGCATTTTCAGGATCACCTCCCGGAGCGAGGAGCCACTGAAAGGCCTGTGCAATATGCGAATCCCAGGCCAGTCCTTTATCAAAAATATTTACCCCTATCCAGCGGGCACCCGGTGCTACCCCGAGAGGGTCTGCTGGTGTGCCGCCCAGGATTACTCCGGCGATATGCGTACCGTGACCGTTTGGATCCGTGGGGCCTTTATTTTCCGCTGTGCTTTCTATTGTAGCGTCATACCAGCTTGTCTCATGGCTGTGCCCGTTAAGATTGCCCCGGTAGTGATCAGTAAGTGCGGGATGATTTATATCAACTCCGGTATCCATGATGGCAACGACTATATCATCACCGTAGATACCTTCCCCCCATACAGAGGGAGCGTTAATTAACTCCAGGTTCCAGGGGTATTCTCCACTCTCCTCCTGCCCTTCCGGCGGCGGGTCGATTTGAGCAGGGCTATTTTTACCAGGGTTTTCTACTGGTGAAGAGATTGTATGCTGGCGGTCGGCTCTGAGCTGTAAAATTTGGGGCAGAGCGGCAAGTGTTTGCAGCGCTTCCTTGTTTATTTTGGCAGAGAAGGCGTTTGCGACCCACAGGTAACGATACTCTTGAATATTTCCTTTTTTTATTTCATCTTTTATGACCGGCAGTATCTCCTCTTCCGAGGAACGGGCGGCTTCTTGAAGTTTTTTTACCAGCAGTTCGGGTGAGGTTGTTTTTCCCTTGACTGGAACAAAGCTACTATCTGTAATACCTTCCCTCCCCGGATTATCTGTGTTATGATGATCTGTGTAATGATGATCTGTATTACCTTGCAGAATGGCAATTACCGGAACAAAAGGTTGATTTTCAAGGCTGTTGAGGATTGTATCGCTAATCATAGCACTGGCACTTATTTTAGGTGTGAACAAGGGGGAGAAATTGATCATGGAGCATATAAGTAAAAAAAATAATAAACAAGCGCATCTTCTTTTTTTTAGCATGTAATTAAAATGCACCTTTCTACCCTGAAAATACCGTTCCTGTATTTTCATTCAGCTGATGGTAAGCAAAGTTCATGGGGTATCTATTTATCTTATACTGCTTAGCATTATATCACTGTACTGTTGCCAATTAAAAGGGCATCACCATGTTATTATTTGGAAAAAAATTCTTAAAATATATTTTGTCTATAGCTTATGACGTAATAAGGGTTGTAAAGGTTCTGCAGTAATTTTGATGAAGGTGTTGGAATTTCCGCCATTATTTTCATAATGAAATAGTTCCAAAATAATTAAAATTTACTATTAGCGCTAGCTTTGGCACTAATAGTAAAGCAATATGGCGACAGTGCTGTTTAATGTGTCGAGGCAATCATTTTCCGTGTCGTGGCCAGCTTTTTTCTGTAAAAAGTTTTCAAGGTAATTCAAGGTAGCAGGTATTTCCCAGAAGGAAACCCTTTTGTTATCACGAATTAATAATATGGTTTGGTTATAA
>CAZQXY010000235.1:2260-3233 GCA_964597455.1 uncultured Desulfovibrionaceae bacterium | reverse complement strand
AACTTAAAATTTATATCGTTATTTGTTTTAAAGGTTTTTCGAATATTTTCTTGTATATATTTTAGAAAGTCAGGGTTTTCGTTTGCCCTTTTTTCCAAAATACCGGAAATCTGTTGATAAAAATATATGCCTTTTAGTTTATTAGCTTGTTGGAGGTTAAATTCGCTGCTTACTTTCCCTAGATTATGTAGATATGCCCCGGCACAAGCCGCCAGCACAGCATTCTTATATTTTTTTATTTCTTTTAAAACATCTGTTTCACCCAAATCTATCTTTCCTCCTTCCGTAACAATTTAAAGGAAAGATCCAGCATTTCCTGAAGGGAACTGAATCGATGACAGATCATCCCTTCAAGCTGTTCATCGCCCTCTTTTTCTGTTTCTCCATGTTCCCGATACCAATCACGGAACCTCTTATAGATATTTTGCGACACACCTGTCTTGTCTGATATAGATCTGTACCCCTTATTGCTGTAAAACTCGCCACTGGGTGTCAAAAAAATCTCTTTTATTTGCCCGTTTTCATCAAAGAATTCCAGGAAACTTTTTGGTATTCCTTCCCCTTGTTCGAATTCGCCAGGAACTTCTTTAGCAATTTGGCTATTGAACAAAAAAGTTCCTTCCACCTTTTCTTCTGTATTTATTACACCAAAACCGGTGGAAGTTTTGGCACCCAAACCATAATAAACAAAAAGATCCGACAACCCTTGGGTTACTAGTTTTAAATATTCCAGGGCATCGCCATCCGGTTCGCCAAAAGACGTGGCATAAAGAGGCGCATAAAGGATCGTCATCCTGCCCACAGTTCCCGCCGGCACTGTTTCCAAATAAAAGGGAACGGTGCCCGCACCGCTAACACGGCTATGGGGGTTGATGATTTCAAAACTGGTTTTAGTGCTGTTAAAATAGGTAGGGTAAAAATAAAGGTTTCCTTTGCTTGAAGGAATTTCTGCATTATTCCCCAGTTTAAAACG
>CAZQXY010000235.1:0-2250 GCA_964597455.1 uncultured Desulfovibrionaceae bacterium | reverse complement strand
TAAGTTAAAGCGGTCCCGAACCATCTTTCTGTAAAGCAATTTGGCCCCATCGCAGGCTTTATCAAGAAAGCCTGCCAGGTTGCTGCACTTTCCCTCATCTTCTGGCGAGCCTGGAAAACTTCCTTTCACTTCACCCTTCTCATCACCAAATAATATCGTTAGAAGAAATCTCTGCCTGGCAAAGCCCATGGGCCCAAGCTGTTCCGCCATCTCCGCCAGACGGAGGGATAGACTTGCCCGCAACATTCCTTTCCATTGGCTGGAGGCAATATATGGAACCTTAAATACTTTTTCCCGGCGCAGCGGGTTGTCCAGCATATAGAAAGGATTGTCATCGCTACTGGTATAGGAGGACGCCAGAGTAAATTCGATCGTCAGCATCCAGGAGCACTCCGGCAAATGTTCAATATTTATCCTGGGCTCGTGGAGGTTCAGGGCTTTCATTACACCGTGATCATGGGATTGCCCACCTTCATTTATCCAAACTTCACGAAGTTTTTCCTCTCCCCCTTTCCAATTCTTTAACTGATAAAAAAGGGCTGCAGGGGAAGTCATTCCTCCCGTAAAAACTCTGTTTTTGGCAAGAATTTTTTTTGCTGTTATTTCTAATTGTTTATCTTTTTCACTTTTTTTTAAGTTGCTGTTATTAATACTAAGCATCTCATCAATTTCTACTGAAAAAAGCGCGCATTCATGGGCTGTGTATTCCCTCTTCACTTATTTTCCCCTCCTTCCGTAGCCAAAAGTTCCCCTATTTTTTGCCCAATATCGCCTTCCTGCATATCAAACCACTGTTCAAAATCTTTGTCAGGGGAAAAGCTACACTGTTTCCACAGCTCTCCATCCGCTGCAGTCCATTCCCTCAACTTTTCTATCACATTTTTACGCTTAATCTCTCTGTGTAAATTTTGTGGAATCCATCCCCAAATACGGAATTCATACATTCCTTCATTTTCCGGGACAGCATAGGCATGGGAGACATTTATTAACGACTTTTGCAGTCTCTGTCCTTTAACCTCTCCCATCAAGCGATGACGCAAAACATCATTCCCGGGAAACATGTCCCTAATCAACTGCCGCAGATAATACCTTACCAGCGGAGATATGGGAATAACACCTTTAGAATGATAATAAGACAAACGCCCAGGATCCTGGGGAAAAAATATTCTAGCAGTAAGAAAATGTTTTGGATCCCCCGGATTAAAGCGAAATTTTGTAAAAAAGAATTCACTTAAGAAAGGGTAAGGGCCACCGAAAGCAGAGCAATTGTTACCATCAACAAACCTCTTTAAGCTCTCCAGCGCGACAACGGGATTAAGTTTTGCAGCAGAACTGAATTCACAAACGCCGTAGCCCTTGGACATACCGGCCCCCAATCCCCCCCATTGGGTAGCAAGGTTAAATGTTAATAGTAATACTTGTTTTAAGCCTTTGTCGGAAAGGCCCGGCAATGGACGCAAGGGAAAGTAGAATGTTCCAGTTAAAACATCGCTGATTCCCGGCTGCAAATACCAGCCAAAATGGTTTAAAGTTTTACTTTCGTTCCCCGCGTTAACAGTATATTTGTCTTTTACCCTAATTTTAAGTTGGCCGAAACCATCTTTGTTTTCAAGGCGCTCCAATACTAACCGAAAGGCTCGTTTCAAACCTGTCGTACCAAAGATAGAACAGGAATGACAGAAATTATCTTCCCCGCATTCGTGCGTACTTGGGTCGCATGCCGTCCCCCCCAATCCTCTTATTAGCACCTCAAACCACCAGCGAAAACTACCCATCAACCCGGTTTCGTGCAGACGATCACACTTGCCCTCAGTCCCACCCGTAAAAAGAGGTGTAAGCGGTTTAATAGTAAAGTCTAACTTTCCCGGCAACTGTCATTTCACCTCCCGTTAATTTTTCTCAACTTAACACTTTGCCTTTTCCCTTGACATTTAAAACTTTTACCTATATGCATAGGTAAAGCGTTTTAAAAACTTCTGCACTACTTCATAGGGCGAAAAGTAAGAATCCGCATCTATTACGCAATCATAAAACCAGGAATCGGGATTTTCCTGGTTGTAGATATATTTTGCGGCATCCGAGGTGTCAAGACAGATTTGCTTTAGTTCTTCTATCTTTCCCCGGTAACGGGCAGCCAGTTCCTTTTCCTTATACAGATAACTATCTTCCATCACCCTGGTGCCCAGGTGCATCACTCGAAAGGTCAAAGATGGCTCAGGGAAACCTACTGCTATGGATTTTTTTATGAGG
>CAZQXY010000234.1:0-3246 GCA_964597455.1 uncultured Desulfovibrionaceae bacterium | reverse complement strand
GGGATATGCCATTTACCGCATTGTAGATGGAGAGCTGGTAGATTTATTTTCCCAGGATATGAATTTCTGTTGTTAATAGATTAAATGTCCTTGCATCATCTTTGGATTCTTCGGATTAAGTGATTAAAATTGCTAAACATAAAATACTTTTACTGGAGGATGGAAATGAAAATGTTATTTAAGAAAAAAATGATCTGCTGCTTCTTCCTGGCAGTTTTTCTGGTTCTTATTTCCGGATGCGGCGGCAATGAAAAAGTGAAGAGCGGAGCGGATGACCCTGTAATTGATGACCATGTAATTCAGGTAGGATTTTTTAATTGCGATATGATGGTTGCCTGTCCGGTAGCCTATTATGGAGGAATTTATGAAAAGTATGGTCTTAATGTGGAGATTACCATGACAAGTCAGATTGGTGTGATGATGGCCGCTGGACAAATGGATGTGGGTTACATGGGAACGAATGCAATAAATAGCGCTTTAAATCAGGGCACTCCTGTGAAAATGGTTGCCTTTAATCACCTGGGGGGGTCCACTTATGTTGTAGGCTCCAATGAAATAAATAGTCCTCAGGATCTGCTAGGAAAAAGAATTAGCATGGATGCCGATGAGCACGACGTTAACCCTGAATGGAGGATTATGGCCCATAATGCGGATATTTCATATGACCCCCAGGATTATGAGATATACTCCATGTCACAAAGGGATTCCTATTTTGCTTTAAAAATTGGGGAGTTAGATGCAATCATGGTTTGTGATCCCTGGTGTTCACTTGCAGAATACGAGGGCATCGGCAAAGAAGTTATGGTCAGCAAAAAATTGACTGATGGCGATTGGGGATGGAAGACAGCGCTGATGATGACGGATGGTTTTAAGGAAGAGCATCCCGAGCTGGCGGATAAAGTTCTTCAAGCCCATGTGGATGCCATTAAATATCTTTACACCAACCCGGTTGAGTCGGGAAAAATATTTTCCGAAACTTTTGATGTTCCGGAAGAGGTTGGCCTGCGGACCATATACAGGAAGACGCTAGGCGAAGGACGCACCATGACCTGGGAGATAAGTAAATCTGCAGTGGAACGCTATTACAAAATGGCCAAAGATGAATTTAATATGGCTTATTGGCAGGATTCTGTCTCTCCAGAAAAATGGGTGGATAATTCCATGCAGGAAAAGCTTGATTTTGTACATTTATTAAAGAAGAAGTTGATCCCGTATATCCTCTTGGTATGAGCTTTGAAGAGTGGAAAGAAAAGGCTTATGAAATGTATGAAGGAGCAAGCTAATCTTAACTTATAGAACACATTATTTTTTTGAGGATGTTACCTGTAATGCAAACATCTTTTAAAGAAAAGGTGAAGGCGTTTTCGTTGATTGGTGCAGCAATCCTTATCTCTGTTTTATTGTTTCTTCTCTATATTGGTTATGAAGAAAAAGTTGAGGATGGTATTGTTATCGGTGTCCCTGATGATTCCGGAGGGTTATTGTTCAGTTACTTGATGCACAATAAGCAGGTTTCCATTAAAATACAGCAGGATTTCAGCACGTACCCACTTCGCGATTGCTGCTCAAGTGCTGCCGAATGGGCCTTGAGCAGCGAGAGGCTGCATATGGCGGTGATCTGCCCGGAAGCGGCGAAGAGATTGGTGGAGTATGACCCCCGTTATACAGTGTTGGGGCCGATCCTGCTGAACTCGGATATAATTGTTCTGCGCGAGGGGTCTGTGCCAAAAAAGATCGGTATAACCCATAACCGCTGGTATCAGGAGAAGATCGTGGAGTACAATTTTGGCGCCCATTGTGAAGCTATTCCCATGTTGGCCTCTGCTCTTCCGTATGCGTACCACAAAGACGAGATTGACGGGGTTGTTGTTGATATAACAAAGGGGCTTTATCTTGAAGGTCAATATCTGCAGGGAACACTGGATGAGCAAGATTTGGTTACCTATGTACTGGTTGCCCGCAAAGATCTTTTGGAAACGGCGGAAGTAAAAAGGATGCTGCAATATTTGGAAGAAGCGGTAGAGGAACTGACAGATATATCCCACCTCCAGTCAGCCTTAACTAATTTTGATGCTAATTTTAGTACAGGAAAGGAGGGGAGTGTATGGGAAAGGATGAATATAAAGCTGAAAACCCCGGTAATGACGGAAAAAAAGCAGAACTTGATTTATTCCCTTCAGTTATAGGAAGATATGACAGAATGGGAATTAAGGATAGGGCTTCCAAGTTGTACTGGTTGGTTGCTGTTCTCTGTTTTGCTGGAGTATGGCATCTAGCATCCCTTTATTACGACAGCAGTCTATTACTGCCATCACCAATGAGAACAGCGGCGGCTTTTTTCACGGCGCTTTTTGACGCTGAAATTATTAGCAATATGCTGATCACCTTGCGAAGAGTTTTGACGGGATTTTTTTACGCCGTTATGATCGGTGTGCCTCTAGGTTTTTTAATGGGCTACTCCAAGACGTTTTTGCGTATGATAGACCCTCTTATCAGTTCTGCCAGGCAGATCCCTATTATGGCCTGGGTTCCCCTTACTATTGTCTGGTTGGGACTTGGTGACGGACCAACCATCTTTTTAATTGCCATGGCAGGGGTATTCCCGGTAATCTTAAATACAATCAGCGGTGTCCATTCTGTCTCCGAAGATTACTACAACGCCGCCCGCAGCCTCGGAGCAAACCATGTTAGTTTATTTGCTCATGTTGTGGTTCCTGGTTCCCTGCCGTCTATTCTCGGCGGCATGAGGCTGGCTGTAAGCGCTGGCTGGATGTCTGTCATCTGAGCTGAGTTCATAGCAACGAGTGCCGGTTTCGGCTACTCTATGGTAAGGGCTCAGAACTTAATGCAGACGGATACTTTGATTGCGCTGATGATTATGGCAGCGCTTGTGGGATTTGGGATAGACCGTACGCTTATGTTTATTAACCGCAGATTGGTAAGGTGGAAATATACCTGATAAATATCACCTAGGTTCATGGATAATCATGGATTATCTTAAGGAGGCTGCTAAGTGTCCAAAATAGTTGTTGAAGATTTCAAGAGAAATAGAGAAGAAAACGTCATCAAGATCAAGGAGCTTAAAGAGCAAGGAGTTAAAATTGTGGGTGTTTACTGCACCTTTTGTCCCAAGGAGCTGATTATGGCAGCGGGCGCTATACCTGTCAGCCTATGCGGTACAAGTAATGAGCCTATCGCAGCTGCCGAGGAAATATTGCCCCGCAATCTTTGCCCGCTGATAAAATC
>CAZQXY010000233.1:2820-3327 GCA_964597455.1 uncultured Desulfovibrionaceae bacterium | reverse complement strand
TCTGGGAACCTTGCGGGGTACCTTGTTTTTGCACTAATTGGCGGCATTTTGGCATCTATGTACGGAAGCCGCATCGTCATCTCCCTATCTTTGTTGCTGATGGGGATTACGATGCTGCTAACAGGGATGGCCACCTCGTTTGAATTCGCTTTTGCCATGCGCCTGCTTACTGGTATTGGAAACGGTGGCGCCTATGTTCCTGCCATGGCGCTGGGTTCAACCTGGTTTGCCATGAAGCAACGTGGTTTTGCAACGGGAATCGTTACAGCCGGTACCGGTATCGGGACATGTTTATCCGGGATTATCGTTCCTGTTATTTTTATTGCTTACGGTGCAAGGGGTTGGAGCTATGCCTGGTATTATCTGGGTGGCGCCGTATTAGTCATTTCAGCCATTTGTTTAATCTTTTCACTAAGATCCTTTGGATCAAAATCTGGATCTAAAAGCATACCCGTTTCATTTTCCCTTACTATTTCAGCAGTTCCTCCAACATCTGTTGCTATAATA
>CAZQXY010000233.1:0-2810 GCA_964597455.1 uncultured Desulfovibrionaceae bacterium | reverse complement strand
CATTTGTTGGATTTTTTTAAGAAACAGCCCTGCCGAACTCAACTTAGAGCCGGTTGGGTCAGGGTCGCAAAGCCCCCCGGCGGTGAACTCTAAAGCACCGGCAAAGGCGCAGGTTAAAAATTTGCAGTGGGGCCTGGTTTATAAAGTAAAAGAAGTCTGGTATATTGGTATTGTATACTTTATGTACGGTTTTTCGTATATAATCTATATGACCTTTTTTAAACTCTTTCTTTTAGAGGCCGGTGTTTCAGACGCAAGGGCCAGCGCTATGTGGGCTCTGGTTGGGGGTTTGAGTATTGTATGTGGGGTTATCTGGGGAGGCATCTCCGATATCTTGGGACGAAATTATGGCGCTGCACTGGCATTTTTTACGCTGACATGCTCCTATCTCATCTTTGCCTTTTACAACTCAATGGGTGCTTTTTACCTTTCCGCCATACTTTTCGGGTTAAGTGCCTGGAGTATACCAACAATCATGGCCGCAGCAGCTGGAGATCAGATCGGTCCAGAGCTGGCACCAGCAGGGGTGGGATTTGTAACTCTCTTTTTTGGCATTGGGCAGGTGCTCGGCCCGACAATGGGAGGTTATCTCAGAGACGTGTCAGGAGCCTTTACCCTGCCATTTATAGTAGCTGCAGCTATTTCGATAATTGGTCTTTTAGGGGCACTATTGTTACTCAAGAAACCGCAAAATTTGGCAACTCCGAAAGAAAAATTCATGAACTAGAACTTATACACGAAGATTAAAAAGTGAACCTGTGATTCATATAGATCCGGGCTCCGGGATTTGAGGCTGGCAGATGTTAAAATGATTGTTAAACGAAAACGCACACATTATTACCTCCAGAAAGGAGAGAATCAGTTGGACAAAGCAGAAATAATCGGACTTTTTCAAAAGGTAGCTGAGAACCCGGGCTGGCAGGCCCGGCAGTGGAAAGAGGAAAGGAAAGGCAAAATTATTGGCTTCCTACTCACAGATGTTCCGGAGGAATTAATCCACGCCGCGGGCTTCTTACCTTATGGCATTTGTGGAGGCCAGAACCGGTTGGACAGTGCCATTGCTCACTTGCAGAACTGGGCTTGCTCTTATGTACGCAGCAGCCTTGCTCTGGCGCTGGAAAGAAAACTGGATTTCCTTGACGGGCTGATAATACCGCAATCCTGTGATACCACACGTATGGTCCTGGGCATCTGGCAGCATGCCAGTCCTCTTCCATTTTTACAGAATTTCCGGCTGCCGCGGCAGGTTAACCGGCCCAGTGCCAGGGAATACCTTATCGGTGAACTCGCTCAACTTAAAGAACAACTGGAAATTTATCGAGGAGCGCACATTTCTACCGAAGAGTTGCGAAATAGTATTAAGCTATACAATAATAACAGGTCTTTACTGCGCAAACTCTATCTTATCAACGAGCAAAATCCTGAAATTTTAAGCACCAAAGTGCTGTATACTCTGATCAAAGGCTCCATGCTAATACCCAGAGAAAAAGTAAATGGGTTGCTGACGAAATTGTTAAAGGCTCTGGAAGGGGAAACAAGCCCCTCCGGAAATGATCATATTCCGTTGATTATTTCTGGAACATTACTGGAACCGTTTGAGCTCCTAGATTATTTGGATGAAGGCGGGGGAGTAATTGTAGGAGACGATCTGCAAAACGGTTTCCGTTATATTGACGGTGATGTGAAGGAAGATGTTGACCCTCTGGAAGCCCTTGCCGATCGGCAATTAAACAGGATACCCTTTGCCGGATATGATCTGGCACGGAATCCCAGGAGATTTTTTCTCTCCAAAATGGCGGTGGAAAAAAAGGCCCGTGGCGTAATATTCCTGCACCTCAAGCATTGTGAGCCGGAAAATTATGATTACTACGACAACGCTCAAGCGCTGGAGAAAGCCGGTATTCCATCTATACGCATTGAAACGGAGTTCGGGATAACTTCATTGGGGCAAATACTTACCAGGGTTCAGGCATTTCTTGAATTAGTAGGGGGGAAATAAATGACTAAGCGAAAGACATTTAAAACAGCAGCTTATATGAAAGAACTCATGGCCAAATACTATCAGGAGGGAAAAGAAGCCCGGGAAAAGGGTATTCCCGTAGTGTGGATTACAGCCGTTGCTCCGGTGGAGATTATTTATGCTGCCGGGTTGTTCCCTTATTATCCGGAAAACTTTGGCGCCCTTGCTGCCGCCAGGAAAGTAGCCGATAAGCTATCCATGGCAGCCGAAGCCCGGGGTTATGCCCAAGACCTCTGTGGTTATGCCCGCTGCGGAATTGGAGATGCTTATGCTGAAGAACATCCAGTTGGTGAAATAGTCAAACCCGACCTGTTGTTTTGTTGTAATACGCAGTGTGGCAGCCTCTCCAAATGGTTCGAAGTGGCCAGCCGCTTTTACAACGCTCCCTATTTTCTCCTTGATTCACCTCAAATGGGTCACGAATTTGATAAACTTAGTGAACAGTATTTTCTCGCACAGTTGAAGGAATTAATCTCTTTTCTGGAAGAATTTACCGGCAGGCCGTTTGATTATGACCGCTTAAAAGAAGTCCTGCGTCTATCCAAAGAAGCCTGCCGCCTGTGGAACGAGATCCTGGATACAGCTATGTTAAAGCCAGCCCCGTTTGGCTTTTTTGATGCCAGTTTTCATATGGCTCCTATTGTGACCTGGAGAGGTACAGAGGAAGCCGTAAACTATTACCGGGCACTAAAGGAAGAAGTTGATGAAAGAATTAAAGAAGGGATTACAGCCATACCTGAAGAACGCTATAAAGTATACTTTGATCATATTCCTCTGTGGCCAAAGTTAC
>CAZQXY010000232.1:0-3340 GCA_964597455.1 uncultured Desulfovibrionaceae bacterium | reverse complement strand
GCACCCGCCCGTCGGGGCTGGTAATGCCCTCTACCGCCTCATCCGAGCCGTTGGGGTTGAAACGTATGTTACTGCTCGGCTTTCCGTCAAAATCAACATACTGGGTGCAGATCTGCCCGTTTTGGATTAGTTTTTTTATCAACGCATCAGATGCCACAAACCTTCCCTCCCCATGGGAAACGGCGAGGGTATGAACTGCCCCGGCTTCCACATTGCTGAACCAGGGGGAAAGGGTAGAGACCACTTTCGTGCGCACCTGGCGAGAAACGTGGCGGCCGATACGGTTAAACGTAAGAGTAGGGCTATCGGGCATCCTCTCTATTATCTCCCCGTAAGGAACCAGACCGAGTTTGATCAACGCATGGAAGCCGTTGCAGATGCCCAGCATCAGCCCGTCCCGCTCCTTCAGGAGTTTCATCACGGCTTCGCTGATCAGGGGATTCCTGAACATGACGGCGATAAATTTTCCGGAGCCGTCCGGCTCATCGCCGGCGCTAAACCCGCCGGGAATCGCAACGATCTGCGCATTTTCAATTCTTCCGGCCATTTCACGGATGGATTCGTCCACATCCGCCGGGGTAAGATTTTTTATTACCAGCGTATCCACATCTCCGCCTGCTCTTTGAAAAGCCCTGGTCAGATCATATTCGCAGTTCGTCCCCGGAAACACGGGTATAAACACCAGCGGCTTGGCTTTCTTAATTTTTGGCCTCTGTGTGTTTCTTGCCGTGTAAGCTATCTCCCGGGGCTCATCCGGAAGGGATGCCGTCTTAGTTGGGAAAATCTCCGCCAGGGGCTCCTCCCAGTCCGTATATGCTTCTTCAAGCCCAATCTCGGCGCCATGCAGCGTTATTACGGGTTTTTCCGCAGTATTACCGAGCAGGCGGTAATCGACATCGCCGAAAACCTCTTCCAGATCCGCTTGCCCATCCAGCTCTAAAATAAGGGAGCCGTAGTCAGCACGAAAGAGGGCGGCCGGATCGTCCTCGCCAACGGAAGTAGTAAAGCTCATGCCGATGCGGTTGCCAAAGGCCATCCTGGAAATCGCCGCTGCCAGCCCCCCGATCCTTACGCTGCAGGAAGAAAGCACTGCCCCCGAGTTTATCAGTTCAGCAACTTGAGCAAAATTGCGCTCCAGCTTGTTAAAATCGGGCATGGCCTTTTCATCCCTGGTTACGGGAAGCAGCACCACCTTGCTGCCCGGGCGCTTGAATTCCCCCGATACAACACGTTCCGCGTCAACCACGCCCACTGCAAAAGCAACGAGCGTTGGCGGCACGTGCAGGTCCATGAAAGTGCCGGACATGCTGTCCTTCCCCCCGATAGCCGGAATACCCAGCTTCTTCTGGGCATAAAATGCTCCCAGCAGGGCACTGAAGGGTTTGCCCCACCTGGCAGGATCCTGGCCCAGTTTTTCAAAATATTCCTGGAGGGTAAGACGCAGGCTGCGATAATCCCCTCCCAGTGCCACCGCTTTGGTTACAGCTTCGATGACGGCATAGAGCGCGCCGTGGAAGGGGCTCCAGTCGGCCAGCGCCGGATTGTAACCAAAGGTCATAATTGTGGCCGTACGCGTATCGCCGGAGAGAATCGGCAACTTGGCAGCCATACCCTCGGCAGGCGTTGCCTGGTACTTCCCTCCCAGGGGCAGCAGTACTGTCGCGGCGCCAACGGTGCTGTCAAATCTTTCCACCAGCCCTTTCTGGCTGCAAACATTCAGCTCTTTTAAATTTGCCAGCCACGCTTCTTTCAAATCGGGCAGCCTCTTTTCTACCGCATTAGGGAGGGTATCGAAATAGTTATCATCTTCAACCGGAGAAGCTGCCGCAACCTTTGTTTTTTGCTTGACACCGTTGGTATCAAGGAAATCCCTGGAAATGTCCACAATGGGTCTGCCTCTCCAGGAGATCCTCAGCCTGCGCTCTGCAGTCACCCTGGCAATAGGGGTCGCCTCCAGGTTTTCCCTCACCGCTGCGCTAGAAAAGGCCTCCAGGTTCTCGGGCGCCACTACCACAGCCATCCGTTCCTGGGATTCGGAAATAGCCAACTCCGTACCGTCCAGTCCCTCATATTTTTTAGGGACAACATCCAGATTTATATCCAGGCCGGCGGCCAGCTCGCCAACGGCTACCGAAACACCGCCGGCTCCAAAGTCGTTGCATTTTTTGATCATCCTGCTGATCACAGGGTCCCTGAAGAGCCGCTGGAGATTTCTCTCCGTGGGAGCGTTACCTTTCTGCACCTCGGCGCCGCAGGTAAAGAGCGAGTCTTCCGTATGCTCTTTGGAAGATCCGGTCGCGCCCCCGCAGCCGTCACGGCCGGTTCTTCCTCCCACCAGCAGAACCAGGTCGTCCGGGGCGGGTTCCTCCCGCACAACATTTTCTCTGGGAGCAGCGCCGATTACGGCGCCGAGTTCCATTCTCTTGGCCAAAAAACCCTGGTCATAGATCTCCGTAACCTGGCCGGTTGGCAGGCCGATCTGGTTCCCGTAGGAGCTATACCCGGCCGCCGCCAGCGCAGCGATCTTCCTCTGGGGCAATTTACCGGGAAGGGTATCCTCAACCTTTGCCCTGGGATCCGCGCTGCCCGTCACCCGCATCGCCTGATAAACATAAGATCTACCGGAAAGCGGGTCCCTGATCGCGCCGCCCAGGCAGGTAGCCGCGCCGCCGAAGGGCTCGATTTCTGTAGGGTGGTTATGGGTCTCATTCTTGAACATGACCAGCCATTCTTCGTTTTTGCCGTTTATTTCCGCATTAATGACGATACTGCAGGCGTTGATCTCTTCGGATTCGTCCAAATCCTGCAGCAGGCCTTTCTTGCGCAGCTCCTTCATTCCCAGCAGCGCGATATCCATCAGGCAGATATCTTTTTCCTGGTTACCCTGGTTACCCTGTTTACCCTCGTTACCATAGACATAATTTCTGGAGGCAAGGTATTCGCCGTAGGCTTTCTCAATAGGCTCGCTGAAGCGACCCTTTTCGATCTTTACCTCTTCAATCTTTGTAAAAAAAGTAGTATGCCGGCAGTGATCGGACCAGTAGGTATCGATCACTTTGATCTCCGTTATAGTGGGCTCCCTTTTTTCGCTGCCCCTGAAATATTCCTGGCAGAACGACAGGTCATCAAGGCTCATGGCCAGGCCCAGATCATTTGAAAGAGCCTGCAGTTCAGCCGGGGTCTTCCCGTTGAAACCCTCAAGAATCTGCACATCATCCGGAAGCGCCGTTTCCAGCTCCAGACTTGACGGCTTATCCGGGGAGGCTTCCCGGCACTCGATCGGGTTGATGCAATAGCGCTTAATCTTCCCGAAATCTTCATCGGAGATTTCTCCCTTGAG
>CAZQXY010000231.1:0-3340 GCA_964597455.1 uncultured Desulfovibrionaceae bacterium | reverse complement strand
GTTATCAGCAGTTATTCTTTGTTGGAGGATGAAAGAGAGCAATGAACAAAAAACCCAAAATTGGCGTATATGTCTGTCACTGTGGGATTAATATTGCCAAGACAGTGGATGTTGAAGCAGTATCAGAGTTTGCTTCTCGCCTGCCCAATGTCAAAGTGGCACGTAACTATTCCTATATGTGTTCTGACCCCGGACAGCTCTTGATTAGGGAAGATATCAAGAATGAAGGGTTAAATCGTGTTGTTGTGGCTTCTTGTTCCCCGCGGATGCACGAGATGACTTTTCGCAAAACCCTTGCGGAGACAGGTCTTAATCCCTACTATTTAGAGATGGCCAATATCAGGGAGCACTGTTCCTGGGTCCACGAGGATCGTGAAGAAGCTACGGAAAAGGCCAAAAAGCTGGTTTTTTCAGCCGTCGTCAAAGCACGGCTGCTGGAACCTCTTTTTGAAAATGAAGTTGACGTCGAACCCGCCACCCTGGTAATCGGAGGGGGCATCGCCGGGATCCAGGCAGCCCTGGATATAGCCGATGCCGGTTTTAAAGTCTACGTGGTGGAGAAAACTCCGTCAGTCGGCGGGAGAATGTCGCAGCTGGACAAAACCTTCCCAACGCTGGATTGTTCGGCCTGTATTCTTACTCCCAAAATGGTGGATGTGGCCAGCCATCCCAATATTGAGTTGTTTGCTTATTCCGAGGTAGAGGAAATCTCCGGGTATGTAGGCAATTTCGACGTTAAAGTGCGCAAGAAGGCCCGTTATGTTGATGTGAACAAATGTACAGGGTGCGGTGTTTGCTCTCAGGAATGCCGCCTGGCCAACAGGATTCCCAGCGAATTCAATGTCGGAATGGGGAAAAGAGCCGCAATCTATCTTCCTTTCCCTCAGGCTGTTCCTGCCAAATACACCATTGATCCGGAGCGCTGCTTGATGCTGACCAGGGGAAAATGCGGTAAAGGCCCCAAATGTGAGGCTGCCTGCGCGGCCGGAGCTATTGATTTTAATCAGAAAGATGAGATCGTGGAGCGCAAGGTCGGAGCTGTTATCGTAGCTACCGGTTTTGATGTATTCGATGCTGCCAAAAAACCCGAATACGGTTACAGCGATTATGACAACGTTATTACCGCGCTGGAACTGGAACGCCTGGTGTCAGCTTCCGGTCCTACGGGAGGGAATATCGTTCTCGGTAAGGGGGAAGATGCTTATGTCCCCAAGGAGGTAGCTTTCATCAGCTGCGTCGGCTCCCGCGATCAAAGTGTAGGAAACGAGTATTGTTCCCGTGTTTGCTGTATGTATACAGCGAAACTGGCCCACCTGGTCATGGAAAAATTACCGGAGGCAAATGTAAGAGTTTATTACATGGATGTCAGGGCTTTTGGTAAAGGATTTGAGGAATTTTATGACCGGGTACGCCGTGAAGGAGTGCGTTATATTCGCGGTAATCCGTCCGAAATATTCAAAAGAGGCGATAAACTGGTTGTGAAGGCGGAGGACACACTCAGGTCGACCCCCATTGAAGATGAAGTTGACCTTGTAGTCCTGGCGGTGGGACTTGAGCCGCGCAAGGATGCCAGGCAAATAATCGACCTGTTGCGCTTATCTCAGTCTGCAGACGGCTTCTACCTGGAGGCGCACCCCAAACTTGCGCCGGTTAATACAGCAACCGACGGGGTTTTCCTGGCCGGGTGCTCCCAGGGGCCGAAGGATATTCCTGATACCGTTGCTCAGGCTAAAGGTGCGGCATCTTCTGCGCTTGTACTGCTCTCCAGCGGTAAAGTGAAGATCGGTGCTCAGATTTCTTTTGTCAATGAAGCAACCTGCCGGGGATGTGGCTATTGCGTTGAAATTTGCCCCTACGGCGCTATTGAACTGGTGACTGTTAACCGTATGGGTAATATGGTCCAGGTTGCCAGGGTTAACGAAGCTTTATGCAAGGGATGCGGAGCCTGCTCTGCCGGCTGCCTCTCCGGTTCTATCCAGCAGAGGTCCTTTATGGATAGGCAAATACTGCCACAAATAGCTGTATTGGGGGGCGTAAGATGAGCGAACAATATGAACCGAACATTGTAGCCTTTTTATGTAACTGGTGTTCTTATGCGGGCGCTGACCTGGCTGGAACCAGCAGGACGCATTATCCGGCTAATCTGAACGTCATCAGGGTTATGTGCAGCGGAAGGGTAAACCCATTATTTATCATCAATGCTCTGCAGCAGGGCGCTGACGGGGTGCTGGTTTCCGGATGTCACCCCGGCGACTGCCATTATATGGAAGGCAATTTCTATGCGCGCCGCAGGTTTGGTCTGATGAAGGATCTGCTGGAGTACGTAGGGGTGGATCCTATGCGCTTCAATATGAGCTGGGTTTCTGCTTCTGAAGGTTCCAAGTGGAAAGACGTTGTGGAAGATGTAGTCGGAAAAGCAAAAGAAGCCGGTCCCTTTGAACAATTCCGGCGGAATAAGATCAACTGGTAGAGGAGGAGGATCGCTTGGTAGATCTGGAAAAACTCAAAAACGTTGCCAAAGATACTGTCTCCCGGGAGGATGTTAAATACCTGATTGGATGGAGACAGGGGACCTATGGCTTCAGGGTATCTCCACTTTTTATGACAGAACCGGAGGATGCAGATAAGCTTGTTTTTTCACCCCTTTGTGTAAACAACCTGGCGACCTATCTCACGTTAGTAGAGAAGCTTCCGGTACCCCGGGGGGTGGAGCCCGATACCCGAAAAGTTGCCCTGATGGTTAAAGGTTGTGACAGCCGCGCGGTTGTCCAGCAATTAATAGAAAAGGGCATTGAAAGGGAGAGCGTGCTTGTAATCGGTTGTCCCTGCCAGGGGGTTTTGGATTTAGAAAAAGTGGAAGAAAAATTCCCCGGCGTCCAATCTCCAGTGGATGTCCAGTGGGGAGATGAGCAGTTTATTATAAACTTACCCGACGGGCCGCAGGAGGTCCCCAGGGAGGAATTGCTGGCACAGAAATGCCTGAACTGCCGTTATCCCAATCCTGTAATGGCCGATGTAATGCTCTGGGAAGAGGTTAAGGCCTGGGGTGACGAAGAATATGCAGATGTCAAAGAACTGGAAGAAAAGGACTCACAGGAGCGTTGGTCGTTCTGGCAGGATAAATTTGAAAGCTGTATAAGGTGCTATGCATGCCGTAATGCTTGTCCCATGTGCTATTGTGAGGATTGTGTGCTGGATAGGCTTAACCCGCAGTGGGTTAATCGTTCCAACAATATTTCAGAGAATACAGTATTTCACCTGGCAAGGGCTTTCCACCTGGTGGGGCGCTGTATTGAATGCGGGGAATGCGAAAGGGTTTGCCCGATGGGTTTACCGCTCA
>CAZQXY010000230.1:514-3354 GCA_964597455.1 uncultured Desulfovibrionaceae bacterium | reverse complement strand
TTTTGTTTCTTTGTTTTAGCAGTAGTATTGCTGAATAGAATGATTGAATTATTTAAAGAGGAGGGAAAATAATTGAGTTCTATTGTCGTAGGCTTAATTGGTGTAATTTGTTTCCTACTACTGCTTGTTCTTGGAATGCCGATAGCTTATTCGATGGCTATTGTCGGTTTTGCTGGTTTTAGTTGTTTAAATTCAATTCCAACAGCCTCCAGAATGCTGACACAAGAAATTTATGCACAATTTTCGTCCTATTCGCTCAGTGTTATCCCTATGTTTATGTTGATGGGTTATTTTGCTTTCTATTCGGGCATTGGTTCCAGATTATACAATTTTGCGTATAAAGCAATTGGGCATTTACCTGGAGGACTTGCTATCGCCACACAGTTGGCATGTGCATTATTTGGTGCTGTGTGCGGCTCCTCTACAGCTACCGCCGCAACTATCGGTTCTATTTCGTTGCCGGAAATGAGAAAGTACAGGTATTCAGATTCCCTATCTACAGCCAGTGTTGCTGCAGGGGCCGGTTTAGGCATTATGATCCCACCCAGTGTATTTTTTATCATTTATGGTATTGCCACTGAACAATCGATAGGGAAGTTGTTCTTAGCTGGTATTTTACCGGGCATACTTCTCATGCTACTGTTCATGGGTGTAGTTTATATTATTGTCTACTTCCATCCCGAGCTAGGTCCTATAGGTCCGAAGGCAACATGGAAAGAGAGACTGCATGCCATGGGCGGTGGACTATGGGAAATAGCGGTTGTCTTTATTTTGTCTATTGGCGGTTTATTTGCGGGTTGGTTTACCCCCACAGAGGCCGGGGCGGTTGGTGCAGCCGGGGTTTTAGTGGTGACTCTCCTGGAAAGAAAACTTAAATGGGATGGTTTTAAAAAAGCTTTAAGTGATACGACTAGAACGACAGCTATGGTTATGCTTATGGTTGCTGCGGCTCTTATATTTTCTAGATTTATGGCTATAAGTAAAATTCCTTTTGAACTGGCAAGATGGACAGGCGAATTATCTTTGCCGCCGTTCGTTATTATGGGCTTCATTATCGCGTGTTACCTGTTATTGGGTTGTTTTATCGATGCGATTGGATTGGTTTTATTAACCGTTCCGATATTTTATCCTGTTGTATGTACAACACTGGGTTATGATCCTATTTTGTTTGGGGTGATAATAGTGCTTATTGTGGGTATGGCGGTTATTACTCCACCAGTTGGCATGAACGCATATATCGTTAAGGGCGTAGTTCCTGATGTCCCACTGGAAGTAATCTTTCGAGGGATATGGCCATTTTTGCTGGCGTACCTAATTTGCACAGTATTATTATTACTATTTCCTAGTATTGCTACGTTTTTGCCGAATAAATTATTTTAATATAACTAACAGACAAGGAGGTTTTTATAATGGGAAAGTTAGAAAGGGCAGCTATTTACACATTGGGAGTTTAGCGTGAAAGATTATTAAATGTTCCCAATTTCTAATATAAAATTTCTACAGAATTTAATAAAGGGGGAAATGAAAGATGAAAAAAAGCGAACAAAAGATTGTAGAATATGTATGCCACACAACCTTCAGCGATGTGCCTCCACCGGCTTTATATATGATTAAGAAGCAAGTTTTTAACATTCTTGGCACTATAATTGCTGGGTCTTCGGCAGAAGGGTGCGAAACAGTCGCGAAAATAGCAAAACAACTTGGAGGGAAAGAAGAATCATCCATCCTCATCTATGGAGGTAAGGTACCTGCTCAGCAGGCTGCCTTCGTAAACGCTGTAATGGCGAGGGCCCTAGACTTCTGTGACGCTCTTGCGCCGGGTGCACATTTAGGTTCAGCTATAGTGCCAGCCGCGCTAGCTGCAACTGAGTTAGTAGGGGGCTGTAGTGGTTTAGAATTCCTTACAGCTGTGGCTGTAGGAACAGAATTGGCTGTTAGGTTGAATCTCGAGGAAGCTCAATATGATGGTTTTGATCCAACGGGTGTATGTGTGGTTTTTGGTTCAACAGCAGCGGTCGCAAAGATATTTCGCCTTTCTGTAAAGGAGACATGGAATGCTTTAGCTCTTGCATTTAACAAGAGTGGGGGAAGTTTTCAGAGCAATGTTGATGGGGCTTTGGCAGTAAGGATAATTCAGGGGTGGGTTGCAGAGAGTGGAGTCACATGCGCCAGGCTTGCCGGGCAAGGTATTACAGGGCCGGACAACTTTCTCGAAGGCGTGTATGGCTACTTTCATCTTTTTGGTAAGGATCAGTTATCCGCGGAGACTGTCTTATCGGGGCTTGGCACGGATTATAAGGTGGAGAAATTGGTTTTTAAGAAATATCCGAGTTGTGGACTCACCCAGGGAAGCACAGATACAATCCTGGACATGATGAGAGAAGAGGGATTAGAAACTGTAGATATAGAACGTGTTGATGTTACGGTTCCCCCTTATACGTATAAACTGGTAGGCCAACCTTTCCAGGTCGGCAGTAATCCCAAGGTTAATGCACAATTCAGTATCTGTTACTGTGTGGCTAACGCTCTCGTTAGAAAATCATCAAAGCTGGGACATTTTGAGGAATCTGCCATCAAGGACCTTGAGGTGCTGAAGTTTGCGGAAAAGGTTAAGGTTATTTCTGATCCCGATATGGAACTGCGGGGACACACGGCTTTTGACATGCGAATTCTGATGAAAAACGGAGAAGAATATGTTAGGAAAATTGACCTGGTTTCCGGTTTCCCGGAAAAACCTCTCACTCAGGAGGAACATCTACAGCGATTCAGAGATTGCATTGGATTTGCAACAAAGCCGCTTCCGGAAAAGAAAGTTAAAGGTATTATCGATTCCACGGATC
>CAZQXY010000230.1:0-454 GCA_964597455.1 uncultured Desulfovibrionaceae bacterium | reverse complement strand
ATAACTCACAAATATTTTAAATTACAGCGGTTAGGGCATATGGCAGTATGAAATAAATTGGCTTGTTTAGAGATGCATTTTGACGGGAAGGTGAGGCCATGACAGGTTCGCTAATAGACGTTATCGAGGAGCCGGGTGGAACCGCAATTCGAAGACTTCCGGAAAGATGGGAAGAAGAAGTTGACGTAGCAGTAGTGGGATCCGGTTTTGCTGGATTGGCGGCGGCAGCTGAAGCGGGAAGGCTTGGTGCCAGTGTGCTTATTTTGGAAAAAATGCTCAAATACGGAGGTAATTCCATTATCTCTGGGGGTGGTTATTCGGCGTGGGACAGCAAACTCCATTTGCGACAAAGGCTCAACTTGGGTGATGATACATGGGAACAACACATGGAGGACACGCTTAAGGGCGGGGACTATTATAATATTCCTGAACTGGTGGAAGTAATGGTGAAGGC
>CAZQXY010000229.1:0-3356 GCA_964597455.1 uncultured Desulfovibrionaceae bacterium | reverse complement strand
GTCATATCCATGCGCTGGAGGGTCCTTCACAGGCTATGCAATTCGAAATCACGGAAAATGGCATTTTAATAACCTTTGCCGGCCAACAATACGGGATCAGGCTGACATTATTGCATTTTTTTGAAAATAGTTAAGATAATTGGCTCGTTTAGTATTTAATGGTATAATGAAAAATAATGGTATTATGATAAAAAATCATGCGGAAAAGTGGGGGGGGGACAGGCTTGCGATATTGTATCCTGGAACCGGAACTTTTTGAGTATCTTGAGGACCTTATTATTATCCATGATTTTGAGGGACATATTCGTTATGTAAACCGTTATGTACAAAAATTGCTTGGCTATTCCCCGCATGATCTCCTTAACAACAATATCCTGGATTATTTGCCGGACAGGTATAAGGAAAAAGTCTTTCATTATCTGCAGTCTATAAAAAAAGAAAGTAATCTTACTGGGGTTGTAGGTGTCCTTACCCAAAAGGGCCAAGAGCGTCTTCTGGAATTTCGCAATGCCGTTTATTACCGGGATGGGAAGCCTGAAGGGGTGGTGGGGATTGGCAGGGATTATACCCAGCGCGAGAGGACGGAGAATGCCCTGATTGAAGCCATGGGGCGTTTCGAGTCCATTATCAAGCATACTCCAATGGTTGCGGTTCAGGGTTTTGATGCTAACGGCTGTATCTACCACTGGAATCCGGTATCGGAAAAGCTTTATGGAATGGGTGTAAATGAGGTGTTGGAGAAACCTTTTCATAAGCTATTTCTAAAAGGTGAGGAAGAAAGAAGGTTTCTAAATGATCTTAAGTGGGTCTTTGATAAAGGCCTTCCGGTTAAAAATAGAGAATTTGCAATTACTACGGTAAATGGAGGAAAAAGATGGGTCTATTCCAGCATGTTTCCCGTTTTTGAGGGGGGGCGCTGTCTGGAGGCTATTCGCATGGAGATGGATATTACAGAGAGGAAAAAAGTGGAGGAACACTTGGAGTACTTCAGCACGCATGATCCGCTAACCGGTATTTACAACAGAGCATATTTTGAAGAGGAAATGCGTAGGCTGGAGAACCCGCGATTCCGGCCGGTAAGCATTATTGTATGCGATGTTGATGATCTGAAGCTGATTAACGACACCTTTGGACACGGCAGGGGGGATAGCTTTTTAAAAGCTGTTGCAGAGACAATCAAGCTTCCTTTTCGTTCTTCAGATGTGATTTCCAGGATTGGGGGCGATGAGTTTGCTATTCTTTTGCCTCTCACTTCTCAGGCTGTAGCCCAGGAGGCATGCCGGCGTATCAAGGATTATATCGAAAACTATAATCGTAATAGTTCCGATCTGCCGCTGAGTGTTTCGCTGGGGGTAAGCACTAACATGGACCAGGGCACCCCGCTCATTGAAACATTTAAGGAAGCGGACAGCGATATGTACAACAATAAGATGAATACGGGTTCGAAAAATAACGTGGTCTATTCCTTGCTCGAGAACGTTCAGGAGAAGTTATCTATACCCCCCGGGTATAGAAGTAATATACAGTCGATGGCGGTCGCCATGGCCAGGGAAGCCGGCCTGAGCCGGGAGGATATTGCTGCCGTTACCGTCCTTGCGCTGGTACACGATATCGGAAAGGAAATACCTGCCCCCTGTCGCATTATCGCTGTAGTTGAGGCTTATAACGCCATGACAAGCGAACGGCCTTACAGGAAGGCGCTCAGTCACGAGGAAGCGATCTCCGAGATTAAACGCTGTTCCGGTACCCAGTTTGATCCACAGATGGTGGATTATTTTTTGAAGCTTTTTGCTTAAAAAATATATATTATTTATTGCCGGAAACCTAGATTAAGCTTGACAAATTAAAAAGCGGGTGGTATGGTAAAAATGGATGGTTAGCACTCTCAATGTTGGAGTGCTAATTTTAAAAAGGGGTGAAGGGGATGGCGCTCAATGAGCGGAAGAAACAAATCCTGCAGGCAATAATATCAGAGTATATCAAGACAGCTCAACCTGTCGGCTCTCGCACCCTTGCCAGGCGCCATAAAGTGGGTTTAAGCCCTGCGACTATTCGCAATGAAATGGCTGACCTCGAAGAATCGGGATTTTTAATCCAGCCCCATACATCTGCAGGGAGAATCCCTTCACAGAAAGGATACCGTTATTATGTAGATGATCTGATGGAAGCACCTGATCTGGAGGAGGAGGAAAGGGCCAAGATCAGGCAGGTTTACGAGTTCGAAAGATTGAAAGAGATCGAAGAGATCATTAAGCATACTTCAACCCTTTTATCTTTACTTACTAATTATACGTCTTTAATCCTGGGACCGCAGCTGAAGAAAAGTGCATTTAAAAAGCTGCAGATTATGCCGGTTGATCAGCAAAGAGGGTTGCTGGTGCTCGTTGCCGATACCGGTTTTGTAAAAAGTAAGGTGATCAATCTGCCACAGGCCCTTTCTCCGGGTGAGTTAAACCGTATTGTATCCTACCTCAACATGCGGCTGGACGGTTTGACCATCGATAAAATTACTTCCAGGCTCATCGTTGAGCTTCGCCGGGACCTTTACCACCATATTCAATTCCTCGAAGATACTTTTACGCTGCTCCAGGACAGTCTTGCCGAAGACGAAAGAAGGGTATTTCTTGGCGGTACCACCAACATTCTTAACCAGCCGGAGTTTGGAGATATTGAGAAGGTTAAATCCCTGCTATCTTTATTTGAAAAAAATTCTTTACTGGCAACTCTACTGGCAAGGCCGGTGGCGGGTGTAAAGGGTATAGTAATCAGGATTGGTAGGGAAAATATTCTTGAAGAAGTGCAGGAGTGCAGCCTTGTGATGGCGACGTACTGTCTGGGAAAAGAAGTGGTAGGTACTGTTGGTGTTCTGGGACCGACACGCATGGATTACGCAAAAACGGTTGCCGTGATTGAGCAGGTTGTCATCCATCTGGGAAGATTATAGCGAAGAAGAGCATCGAGGGGTGAACTTAATTGGCGGAAGAAAAAGAAGAAAGAGAAGAAAAAGCGGAAAATCAAAAAGAAGTGACGCCGCAGGATGAAGGATCTTTTGCGGCCGATGGTTCAAAGGAATCTACTGCTTTGCAGGAGGGTGAAGCAGTGCCCCCTATCAGCGGGCCCGGCGAACCCGCAGAGTGTAAGGAGGACGCGGTCGGCGGCGGGGAAACCGCTGAGGCGGTGGCGCTGGAAGAACTCCAGCAAAGAATTGTTGCCCGGGAAGAGGAGAATAGTGAGCTGACGAACAGGCTTTTGCGTTTGCAGGCTGATTTTGACAACTACAGGAAGCGGGTTCGCGCGGAAAAAGAGGAGCTAACGCAATATGCAAATTATAATCTTGTTCAAAAGCTGCTCCCGGT
>CAZQXY010000228.1:0-3360 GCA_964597455.1 uncultured Desulfovibrionaceae bacterium | reverse complement strand
GTATATTCCCCTGCAGGACATTCAGGAAACCTCTAAGCGGCGCCTGGAAACAACCAAGGGTCTTGCTCAGGAGCACTTCTTTGCTTGGGAGCTCCGCTATGCGCCGCAGGTCGTTTTCCCCAAGAACATCTCCTTCCAGAGCACCCGCTTTTATGGATAGATGATCGTTTTCTTTGGCAAACTTAACCAGCAGTTTGACGGGCATAACAGGTTCATCGTAACCATAGGCAATAGCTGTCGGGCCTTCCAGGTAAGGCTCAAGGTTATCCAGCCCCATTTCTTTCACCGCAAGTCGGGTAAGGGTATTTTTAACTACCTTATATTGGACCCCTTCCTCTTTTAAAATGCGTCGCAGGTTGCTTATTTGTGCCACCGTTAAGCCCCTGTAGTCAGTTAATACTATAACCTTTGAGTTACGGAGATCTTCCTTGATCGCCTCTACCATCTTTTCTTTCTCTTTGCGATTAGCCAAGCATTTCACCTCCTTACCTGAATTTACTTAGAAAATAAACAAACCTTCCCGCAGATTACAGGAAGGCTTAATCTTCTAAATAAGATTTGCAAAAAGCCCCTTATTACCTCGGCGGGCGGCCACGGCCTTTAAGTAAAAACACCTGCTTTCTGCGGTAATGATCAAAACACTATTAAGCTCCAAAATAGAAATAGAAAAACAGATACGAAGTTAAGCTGATTTACCCAAAGCCGCAGCTTTTTGGGAATTAATTTTAATCCCCGGGCTCATAGTTGTGCTTATTGCAATACTTTTAAGGTACTGGCCCTTAGCTGCAGCAGGCTTTGCCTTAATCAACGCCTCGACAACGGTAAAAAAGTTTTCCAGCAATTTATCTTCCGTAAAAGATATTTTTCCCAGGGGAACATGAATATTCCCCACCTTATCTGTACGGTACTCAACCTTTCCGGCTTTGATTTCAGATATTGCACGGCTTACATCAAAAGTAACTGTACCTGTTTTTGGGTTGGGCATTAAACCGCGCGGGCCTAAAATACGTCCCAACTTACCAACCACACTCATAATATCAGGCGTTGCCACCGCTACATCAAAATCCAGCCAGCCGCCCTGGATTTTCTCCGCAAGCTCTTCACCGCCTACAATATCCGCTCCGGCTTCTTCGGCTTCCTTAATCTTCTCCCCTTTAGCAAACACAACCACCTTAAGCTCCTTGCCTGTTCCGTGAGGCAAAACTACGGCACCCCTCACCTGCTGATCCGCATGCTTGGGATTAACCCCCAGCCTGATAGAAAGCTCCGCAGTTTCATCAAATGATGCCCCGGCAATTTCCTTTAGTAGCTGAAAGGCCTCCAGGGGATCATAGTAATGTTCGCGATCGATTTTCTTTTTCGCCTCAAGATACTTCTTCCCGTGCTTTGACAATGTTTTTTGCCTCCTTGTGGTCCAAGCGAAATATAAATTTCTCCCACTTAAAATCTTTTATTAACCTTCGACAACGATACCCATACTGCGAGCAGTTCCTTCGATGATTTTTACCGCAGCATCCAGGTCGAGAGCATTGAGATCTACTAATTTTTGCTGTGCTATTTCCTTGACTTTGTCCCTGGAAATGGTCGCTACTTTTGCCTTGTTTGGCTCGCCCGAGCCCTTCTCAATATTCAGGGCTTTTTTCAAAAGGACGGCAGCGGGAGGGGTTTTTGTAATAAAAGAAAAGGAACGATCCTCAAAAACAGTGATCTCAACTGGAATAATAAGCCCCGCATCACCCGCCGTTTTATCATTAAAATCTTTACAAAAAGCCATTATATTAACCCCATGCTGCCCCAGTGCAGGCCCTACAGGGGGAGCCGGATTTGCTTTCCCGGCGGGAATTTGTAACTTAATCAAGCCGATTATCTTTTTACCCTTAGCCATTTTGCACCTCCCCTCTCAATTAAACCTGTCACAGTTTTTCTACCTGTTCAAAATTAAGTTCTACAGGAGTTTCCCTGCCAAACATAGAAACGGTCAGCTTTAGCTTTCCTCTTTCAGGATGTATTTCTTCAATGGATCCGATAAAATTATTGAAAGGGCCGCTAATAACGCGTACCTGCTCTTTTAATATAAAACCGTGTTTAGGCTTTGCGTCATCCATACCCATCTGTTTTAGGATGGCGTTTACCTCGTCTTCACTGAGCGGGATAGGTTTTGAGCCCGGGCCCACGAAACCGGTAACCCCAGGGGTATTGCGTACCACGAACCAGGAATCGTCCTCGATGATCATCTCCACCAGAACGTACCCCGGGAAAACCTTGCGCATGGTAGTTTTTCTTTGCCCATTTTTTATTTCAATTTCTTTTTCCATAGGCACTAAAGCCCTGAAGATCTTATCCTGCATCTCCATAGATTCCACACGCTTATCAAGGTTCGTTTTCACTTTATTTTCATAGCCCGCGTAGGTATGAATAACATACCATTGTTTTTCACCCATAAAAGGAGGAAGCCAACTTTGCTTCCCGCTTCTCCTCCTAACTTAAAGGTATTCTTTGCTAACGAAGAAAATTAGCTGCAAGAAATCAAAAATTTAACGTTACTTAGTTACTTAATAGCGGTATGCCGTCATTATCCAATAATAAGCCTCAATATTGCAGTAAATCCACTATCAAGTATCCAGAAAAATACACCAGTTATTAGAATAACAATAATTACAATACCGGTAAAAAGCGTCAATTCCCGTCTGGAGGGCCAGTTTACTTTTTTCAGTTCTATTCTTACATCGTGAAAGAACCGCTGCATCTTTTTCACGTAAGACATTTTCAGTTCTCCTTAATTAAAACGAATTAATTTACGGATTAGCTTTTGCCAAACCGGTTATTTTGTCTCTTTATGGATGGTATGGTTACCGCAGCTTGGACAATATTTTTTCAATTCAATACGATCGGGGGTTGTTTTTTTATTTTTAGTTGTAGCATAATTTCTGTTTTTACAATCGTTGCAAGCCAGTGTTACTTTCACACGCATCTTAAAAAGCACTCCCTTTTCCTCGTTATTGCCACGAAATTCAATTTACCACAGTTTACTGATAATGTCAACAAAAACAAACGCTACATAAACAAACGATACAACGATACCCGAGGGTTTGAATTATTTGCAGCCTGCGGGGTGTTTTAAATCTGTAAAGCAAATAAAAAGCGTAAATGAAAAGCGGTAAAATTCTATTATAACCGTTATAATAAAACTTCATACTTCGTAATTTGAAATTCGGCTTGCTCTATTTCCTATTTGCAAGAAACCGGAGTCCTCTGCTCCGGTTTCTTGTTCTCAAAAAAATATTCATCAGCCTATGGCCGTAATGCCCTTTAACTTTCAATGATCGAGGTAACCACGCCTGCTCCCACTGTACGGCCGCC
>CAZQXY010000227.1:0-3376 GCA_964597455.1 uncultured Desulfovibrionaceae bacterium | reverse complement strand
CCGGGTCTATAACGCCACAGTTCCGCAAAATCTGCCTTTTCTGTTTGCTGTAAAAAGGAATATCATTATGGGAGAAGATCCTATTCTCAGAAACAGGATCTTTATAAAGGAGCCTTTCGACAACATTACCCTTAACCAGATGCTCTTCTACCAGCTCCGGCACGTCTTCCGCCTTTACTTCACAGTAAAAGATGTCCTCCGGATAAACGATAAAAATTGGACCCTTTTCACAAAAACCGTGGCAACCCGAAAGAATAATACGCACTTTATCTTGTAAGTCGTGCTTTTGAAGTTCTTCGCTGAGCGCTTCTTGAACATGCATTGAACCTGAGGATATGCATCCTGTTCCCGCACAGATCAGAATTTGTTTCTTGTACATTTTTTTCCCTCCTTCCACTTGCATTTGCTTTAATAGTTAAGATAACCGGGGCTGTGGGCAACCCTCTCGATAATTGCTTTACGCCTGGCGGAGCATTCATCACTTTCATGACACAAAGGGCCTGAAAGGCAGCATTCTATAAATAGCTTACAGGGGTTTTCTTTACTATGAAAACACTTATCACAACAATGATCAATAAATCTCTTCATCTTCTTCTCCCCTCTCCTTAGACAAAACACATGATTAATTAATACTCCTCCAAAATACCCTTGAGCTTATCCGGCACTAATCTGCCATAAGTCCGATCGTTGATCATCATTACCGGGGCAAGGCCACAGGCGCCTATACAGGCAACTTCTTCATAAGTGAATTCCATATCTTCGGTCGTTTCTCCAACCCCAACCTGCAGAATTTCCTGCATTTCCTTGGCAACACCCGTCCCTCCGCGAACATGACAGGCCGTTCCCCGACAAACCCTGATAATATTTTTGCCGCGCGGTTTAAGGTGAAACTGGGCATAAAAAGTGGCTACCCCAAAAACCTTGCTTGGTGGAATACGCAGTCTTTTGGCCACATATTCCACAACCGGGCGCGGAAGGTAACCAAACTCAGCCTGAATTCTCTGTAAAACAGGTACCGTAACTCCCTTTTTATCCATAAAATCCTGCACCAATAACTCTACCCTGTCAAAGTCAAAGCATTCTTCCGGAACCTTCGCCGTCTCCTCACTCAAAACCTATAACCTCCTTTTGCAACTTTGTTTTTATTATCAATAGAGGATCAAATAATAAAAGAGGAAATTGATTATATATTCTCCTTTGAATATATATAATCCTCTTTTTTATAATCCTCTTTTTTCCTTCAAAGAATGCACTGCAAGCTAAAATTAACTAATCTTTTGCTCAAAGGGGCTTTGCAGCTCTTTCTCAACCTGTACCGGCAGGGGAGAGCTAGTAGGAGCGCGCTAAATAGACCATTTTACCTTCTTCCTTGCCGCAATAGAGGCAGGGGCCTTTTTCATCTTCCTTTCCAAAAGGAATGCAGCGGATGGTCGCCTTGGTATCATTTTTAATTTCTTCCTCACAATGCTGGTCACCACACCAGAAGGCCTGGAACAAACCTCTTTTTTCCTCCAGTATTTGTTGAAACTCAGCGTAACTATTCACTCTGCGGGTATTGTTACCCCTGAATTCCAGCGCCTGGCGGAAAAGATTATCCTGGATATCTTTTAGCAGCGCTATAATCTGCCCGGGGATATCCTCCGCTTTGATAAAACTTTTTTCCCCGTTATCCCGACGCACAGCAGATACCCCTCCTGCCTCGATATCCCGGGGGCCTACTTCCAGGCGCAGAGGAACCCCTTTCATCTCCCATTCGTTAAATTTCCAGCCGGCGGAATATTCTTCACGATCATCCAGTTCAACGCGCGCTTCTGCGGTCAATTCACCTAAAAGTTCCCGGCACCTCCGCAGCACCTCTTCCCGCATCTTTTTTGTAATAATGGGAACTATCACCACCTGCACGGGAGCCACGCGCGGGGGAAGCCTGAGCCCACGATCATCGCCGTGGACCATGATCATCGCACCGATCAGCCTGGTGGATACGCCCCAGGAGGTCTGCCAGGCATATTTCAGCTGTTTATCTTTATCTAAAAAAGTAATTTCAAAAACCTTTGCAAAATGTTGACCCAGATGATGTGACGTCCCCGCCTGCAGGGCTTTCCCATCGGCCATAAGGGCTTCGATAGTATAGGTGTACAGCGCGCCGGCAAATTTTTCACGTTCTGTTTTTATGCCGCTGATTACAGGCACAGCCAGTTCATTTTCTACAAAATCCTTATAAACATCCAGCATCTTCAGGGCCTCCTCTTCGGCCTCTTCCGCGGTGCTATGCACCGTATGGCCCTCCTGCCAGAGGAATTCCGAGGTCCGCAGGAAAGGGCGGGTATTCTTTTCCCACCTAACCACATTGCACCATTGATTAATCAACAGCGGAAGATCACGCCAGGATTGGACCCATTTTGCATACATGCTGCAGATAATCGCCTCCGAAGTGGGCCTTATAGCCAGCGGCTCGGCGAGCTTTTCATTTCCCCCGCGGGTGACCAGCGCCACCTCCGGGGCAAAACCCTCCACATGCTCCGCTTCCTTTTCCAGCAGAGATTGCGGTATGAAAACAGGGAAATAGGCGTTTTTATGCCCCGTAGCCTTAATACGTTTATCCAGCAGATGCTGCATATTTTCCCAGATAGCGTAACCGTACGGCCTGATCGCCATACAGCCCTTAACAGGGGCATAATCCATCAGCTCCGTCTTTAAAACAAGGTCAAGATACCACTGCGAAAAATCCGTTTTCTGCGGTGTTACTTCCTTAACAAATTCCTTTTCATTATTGCCCAACGTTCGATGGACCCCTTTCTATTAGGTTATTTGCGAAAGAATGTTACCCGATTATTACTACTTATAATTGCTTTTTCACCTTTATAGCGTAAATTCGCCTTTAATGCGGGCTTTTTCACACTATTTTACCATTAATTGAAACAATAGTCCAGATATTAATCAACATGCCGGGCGGGAGCCGGATGCCGGGCGGGATGCCGGCGATGAGGGGCGGCAAATGATAAAAACCCGGTACAGGAGAAAGAGCTACCGGGTATATTTCATCATTTGCCGCTTGCAATCCGCGCCGTTGGCGCATAGTTATGTATTATCGTTGCAAGGATAAAGATCTGTTTATTGTCAGGGATGATTATTTATCATTATTGTTATTGTTGTTGTCGCTCGAGCCGTCGTCCGAGCTCCCGCCCTCCTGGATGCCGGCCCGTCGAAACCGAGGATGCCGGCCCAGCCGTTGCAGAAACTCGCCGACTCACTGAACGGATCGCCCGTGGACGTGCCGGAGATGGGCCGGCGCCCGAATGGTGTGGTCATGAGACCGCCTCCTGTCGTTTCTCGATGGCCACCGCCACCGCCCGGGGATTGTCCGGGAGATACCGCA
>CAZQXY010000226.1:0-3392 GCA_964597455.1 uncultured Desulfovibrionaceae bacterium | reverse complement strand
TCGTACACCTTCTCCACGGCACCGCTGATATCAGGCCAGTCAAAACCAAGATCGCCCGCCCTTTTCTGTACTTTTTGGGCTTTCATCAGGGCAGGCAACCCGGGAGTGATGGTAAAACCATCACCTTTATTCCCTTTTTCCAGTTTTTTTATTTCCTGCCACTTAAGCCTTACGTCACGCGCACTGCTTAACTTCTCGTTTTGGAAAACATGCGGGTGCCTTCTGTAAATTTTCCTCGCTATCCCATCAACAACCTGCCAGATGGTGAACTCCTTTTTTTCAGACGCAAGCTGACTGTGGAAAACAATCTGCAGCAACAGGTCGCCCAACTCCTCGCATAGCTCGGCAGCCCCGCCATGGTTAATTGCATCCAGTACTTCAAAGGCCTCTTCCAATAAATAAGGTTTTAAAGAATTATGGTCCTGCTGCCTGTCCCAGGGGCAACCCTGCGGCAAGCGCAGCTGCTCCATCAAGGAAGCCATATCGCCCAGAGAATAAAGCGGTGAGGGTTCCAAATGGAAAAATGTCCAGCAATGAAAAACACCGGCCTCTTCAATCTTGGTTAGCGGGTGGGTTCTGCAAAGAGAAAGATCTCCTCTCGCATCGAATTGTAATATATTAACAGCATGATCGGGCGGGTAAAAATTTAACAGCTGTTCTCTTATACGGGAGATAAGCTGTTTGCTGCAGGGGTGGAGAACGATAAGATCGCACCGTGGAAGATCATGCAGTTCTTTCAGGAAATGAGCATCAATCAGCATTATCCCTCTTGCTGAATTACTTTCTTTGCTCTCTTTTCCTGCATAGTCCATGAGACACCCCCGGATCTCCTCACCATTGATCATCTCCAGGGAATTTTTTCCAGGATCAATACGTGGGCGAAGTTCTTTTAACAATGCTTCTCCGCTCCAGGGCCGGCCGGGCAAAAATAAAAAGACTGCTTTTTCGTTTTCCAGAATATCCAGGACAACTTCGGCGGTTTTTTCGTTTAAATCCTTTAAGGTTTCCTCCGGCTCTCTTTCAAGGATTTCTTCAAGTTCGATAACTTTATAAGATCTTTGCTGCAAATAATTCTTTAGAGCTGGTGGTGCGGAATGGAAAATACAGGTTCGGACATCCGGGAACCTGCCTTCTTCAAGTTCAAGCACCTTCAGCGAGTTCAAATCACCTTTGCCAAGGCCTGCAACATATAATACTGCCATAGAATCCTCCATTTATGAATAATAGATTACCGTCTTTTTACGTTTTTTAAACGTCGCGCAATTTTTGAAAGCGAGCTTCCCAAGTATGGTATTGAGCTGAGATCTTCTTTGCGTATGCCTCCTAAAGCAAAAAGAACTGCACCGAAGACAACCATACCCAGCACCACTGCTCCAAACAAGGCCCCCGCCTGGGCAAGCCTAAGTGATACAACAGCAATTAATAAACTGTATATCTCCCCATAAAAAAGATCCACTCCCCAGGCCATAACAAGTGCAGCCGTTAAAGGCTTGAAAAACAGGTCTTTCCAATTAAAACGCCAGCCTGTAACCTGGCTCACTTTCCTGATATTTAATAAAGAAGCAACCAAAAAACTGACTACGGTAGCAAAAGCGGCACCTCCGATATGCAGGCGCGGGTCTGCAGTCAGCACCCAGCTGAAGGTAAATTTTAATACAGCACCCAAGAGCATGTATTTAACAGGATCCAGAACGTAACCCAGCCCCTGCAAAATAGCAGAAGTAGAGGTATAAAGCGATAAAAACACAAACCCAAAGGACAGCACAGAAAGAGGATAAGCCGCAGGAATATTATCAAAAAGAACCGCTGTCGTCGGCTCAGCTAATACAAAAAGGCCTAAAGAAGCCGGTATACTGAAAAACATTGTGAACCGCATGGCAATATCGGTCCTCCCCTCAACCAGGGATCTGTTTTTCAGTGCCTGTGCTTCGGATATAGCCGGTACAAGTGTCATCGACAGAGCAATAGTAATTATCAGCGGAAACTGGATAACCGAATTAGCCATCCCGGTAAGCTGGCCGTAAAGAGAAGTAGCTTCTACTATGGAGTATCCTGCATCATGAAGCCTTTGCGGAACAACGCTGAGGTCTAACAGGTTGATCAAGGGAACAACCAGACTGCCGAGAGTAATAGGAATGGATAAATAGATTATGCGGGAAAGAATATCTTTTGAACTGTAATCGCGCTGCACAATCTGCCGCTTAATATTCTGAAAAAAAGATTTCCTCTCTTTAAAATAATAATATAAAAGGGGAAGCATCCCAAACAAAGCGCCGGCCACCGCCCCAAAGGCAGCCCCTGCCGCGGCATACTCCAGCCCTAAAGGCAAAAGCGTATAAACAAGGATTACTACTACAATGATTCTTCCTAACTGCTCGATAATCTGCGAGATCGCCGTTGGCACCATTTCCTGCATGCCCTGGAAAAACCCACGGTAAGCCGAAAGAATGGTTACTATAAATATTGCCGGCGAGATGCTTACCAGCGGATAATAGGCGCGGGGGTTTAAAACAATTGTGCGGACAAAAAAATCTGCTCCGAAAAATAATAGTAAGGAAAAAACAGCCCCCAGGAAGGTTAAAAGAATAAGGGATATTCTAAAAACCCGGTATGCCCCACTGTAATCCCTGTGAGCGAGGTTTTCTGCCACAAGTTTGGAGATTGCAATCGGAATACCGGCTGTAGATACCGCAAGCAGCATTGTATAGATCGGATAAGCCATCTGGTAAAGGCCTATACCTTCATCCCCCATAATAGCTGCCAGATAAATGCGCAATCCCGCCCCCATAAACCGCACAAACAAGCCGGCAGCGGTAAGAATTAAAGCACCTTTTACAAATGATCCGCTTCTGGACAAAACGTCCGTCCCCTCCCCTGTGAAAATCATACCAATTATATCATATTTACCGGAACTAATTATTGAGAACTTATTTTCTGCCAATAAAAAAGTAGTAACAAAAAAAGTTACTACTTAATTAAGGCAGGAAACATGCAATCTTGTTTTTTAACGTGCTATTGCTCCATCTGCTTGGCTAAAAAGCCTGCCGCTGTCTCAACAAGCTTGAGTTCCAAATCGGTTAACTTGACGTCTCTAATTCTTGTACCCATAATAACTGCTCCGATAGGATCTCCTTCTGAAATAATTGGGGCGATCACTTCCGCATAAAACTTGGATATGTCTTCCTCATCGGACCCACGGTAGTACTCGTGTTGGGCAGTATCGTTAATAAGAACACTTCCTCTTGATTCCATCACACGTTCGATAGCGGCACTCAACGGACGATTCAAAAACTCTTTTTTGGGAGCACCCGACACCGCAATAATGGTATCTCTGTCTGCAATACAGGCTATATGTCCCATAACCTCATGCAGGGAATCGGCATACTCTTGCG
>CAZQXY010000225.1:0-3440 GCA_964597455.1 uncultured Desulfovibrionaceae bacterium | reverse complement strand
AATGCAACAGAGAGGGTCCGTCCCCGGTGTCGCACGGCAGACTGTGTGAAAACATGCTTAAATTGGGTTTTTGTCATTCTGAGCGCAGCAAAGAATCTTGATTTCAAGCCATTTCAAGACCCATTCGCTTTGCTCAGTGTGACAGTTTTCACACAGTCTGACGTTCTCCCTGTCGCACTAAAAATGTTTCTTGCTGTCCAGCAGAATAGTTACGGGACCATCATTGTCAACTTTGACTTTCATTTTTGCCTGGAATTGTCCAGTTTCAACCTTTAAGCCTTTATCTCTTAACATGTGACATAATTTATCATACAGATAAGCAGCTTTTTCCGGTGCGGCAGCCTCAATAAAACTGGGGCGGCGTCCTTTACGGCAGTCTCCGTAAAGCGTAAACTGTGAAACACATAAGATTTTGCCCCCGGTATCTTTTATAGAAAGGTTCATTTTACCGTTGCTATCTTCAAAAATTCGCAACCCGCTTATTTTATCGGCAAGATAACTGCAATCTTCATCTTCGTCATCCGCGCCTACCCCTAAAAAAACAACCAGCCCTTTGTTTATTTCTCCGACCACTTGATCATTTGCTTCAACAAAAGAATGCCCTGCTCTTTGAACAACTGCGCGCATAAGATTATTCACTTCCCCGGGGAAGATGCACCCGCATAACGCCTGACAGAAAAAACATCTTTCACCCTTTTTATTTTGTTTATAATATGTTCAAGATGTTCCAGATCCCTGACAACAAAAGTCATGTTGACAATAAAGATTTTATCCCTGGTTGTACGGCCATTTACAGCGGTAATATTAATCTTGCTTTCGCTGACGGCATGCATGACCTCCGCCAACAGGTTTGGACGATCTATAGCTGTTACTTCAATAGCAACCGGATAGGAAATATCGCTGTCAGCTTGCCAGTATACTTTGAGCAAGCGTTCTTTTTCTCCGGCTTTTAAAACATTGGGGCAATCCTTGCAGTGGATGGATATTCCCCTTCCCCTCGTGATAAAACCTACGATCTCATCACCCGGCACAGGGTTACAGCATTTTGAAAAACGAATCAGCAGGTTATCAATGCCCTCTACTTTAATACCCCGTGCAGCCTTAGCAGCTCCTTTCCACGGTTTTATTTCTACCGGAGGAAGTTCCTCCTCCTCCCCAAATTTTTTGCGATATTCTTCTCTCAACCTGGAGATAATCTGATGCGTCGATACTCCGCCATAACCTACGGCAGCATAAACGTCATCCGCCGAGAGGAGGTTGTATTTTGTCCCTGTGGCCTCCAGGAGTTGTTCTTTCAGCAAAAGGTGAGGCTTCAGGTTTAACCTGCGGATCTCTTTTTCCAGGCTCTCCTTTCCCTTGGCAATATTTTCTTCTTTCCTTTCTTTTTTGAACCATGCCCTGATTTTACTCTTGGCATGGGAACTGACAACTATCTTCAGCCAGTCCCTGCTGGGATTGCCCTGCTTGCTGGTAATAACTTCTACCATATCCCCTGTATGCAACTTATACTCCAACGGAACAATACGGCCGTTGACCCTGGCGCCCACGCAACGATTGCCGATATCGGTATGGATCTTATAAGCAAAATCAAGTGGGATAGACCCAGCGGGAAGATCGACCACATCCCCCTTGGGAGTAAAAATAAAAACTTCATCAGCAAAAAGATCGATTTTTAGATGCTCCATAAATTCGTGAGCATCCTTTAAATCCTGCTGCCAATCCAGCAGTTGTCTCAACCAGGAAAGTTTTTCTTCAAATTCCCGGTCATCCTTAACCTTTTCCTTGTATTTCCAGTGTGCAGCGATGCCATATTCCGCCGTGCGATGCATCTCTCTGGTGCGGATCTGCACCTCCAACAACTTGTTTTCAGCACAAACTACCGTGGTATGCAGGGACTGGTACATATTGGGCTTGGGCATGGCGATATAATCATTGAAATGTCCCGGAATCGGCCGCCAGAGAGTATGAACAATCCCCAGCGCCCCATAACATTCCCTGATATTCTCCACAATAATTCGCACAGCGATCAGATCATAGATCTCGCTAAAATCCTTATCCTGAGTTCTCATTTTATGGTATATGCCGTAGATATGTTTGGGACGTCCGTTTATTTCTGCGGGAATCCCTGCGTCATTAATCTTTTCCTGGAGAATGGCGATCATATTATTGATAAATTCTTCTCTTTCCTTACGTTTCATCGACAACTTATCTACAAGATTGTAATAACCTGAAGTGTTCAAATATCGAAAGGCCAGATCTTCCAGCTCCCATTTCAGCTTATAAATACCCAGACGGTGAGCTAAAGGGGCATAGATCTCCAGCGTCTCACGCGCTATTTCTTTCTGCTTAGCATCTTTCAGATAACGCAACGTCCGCATGTTGTGGGTTCTATCGGCCAGTTTGATTAAAATTACTCGAATGTCTTTGGCCATCGCAACAAACATTTTGCGCCATGTTTCCGCCTGGTGTTCCTCCTTGGAGCGGAATTCCATACGGCTCAACTTGGTCACCCCATCAACCAGATAAGCAACCTCGTCGCCAAACTCCTCTTCAATTTCCTCATAAGTAACAGGAGTATCCTCGAGGACATCATGGAGCAGCCCGCACATCACAGTAACCAGGTCCAGCTCAAGATCGGCCAGAATATAAGCAACCCCCAGTGGATGTGTGATAAACAAATCCCCGGAGACCCTCTTCTGACCCGCATGAGCCTTCAGGGCAAACTGATAAGCCTTGCGGATTAAAACCCAATCTTCCCGCTTTTCGTTATACTTTGTAAAACGTTTTTTTAGAATTTGCAGGCTCATTTTTTCCCCTACATTTCTCATTCTACTGTCCAGTATAAGTTATGTATCCGGGTTAGTAAAGTCGTTCAAATAATGAAGGATTTTCTCCCCCGTTTCTTCCAGTAAGAATTGCTGCCACAAAAGGGCTTCCTTCCACTGGAGACGTCCCTTTTGAAAAATCTCAATCCTGGCCAGATCTTTAAGTAATCCACAGGTGTCCCTGTAATCGTTCCTTAAAAAAATGCCTCTCTCATCCAAATCAAGATGTGAGGCTTCCAAAAATATCTCCATGCATTTTTCTAAAAGATGTTTTGTGGCCGTAAATGGCAGCATTTCCTTGATTCTGCTGCAAGCACTCGACAACGGAACAGGTTCTTTGGAAACCACCTTCTGCAATGCGCAATAAATCAGTTCCAGGGAAGAAAAAGCCGGAACCGTGGCCAGTAAAAGCTTCATATTTTCGTTATAGTCCCAACTGCCGAATAACAAATGCAGCTGAAAATCCCGGTTCTCAAAATGGATCAAAGAACCTAGCAGTTTAATTAACTGCATTTCTCCCAGAGGCAGATCAAAAAGCACGATATGCCTTGGCGCTTTCCCATAATTATTGGAAAATATTTTACCCTGATGGCTGAAGAATATTTGCCGCCCACC
>CAZQXY010000224.1:0-3443 GCA_964597455.1 uncultured Desulfovibrionaceae bacterium | reverse complement strand
AGCCCCAATCATCCACTCGCCATTCGCCTTTGCCGCTATCCCTGATAAGAATCCAAAGACGATAACGATGCTCACGGTCAGGCTCATATTAAGAATTTTTGGCAGCAACGTGTACATCCACATCAGAACTCACCCCTCTTTTCGTCAATAAGCTGCTGGAGCTCTTCAATCTCGCTTTCGGACAGTTTTTTTCGCATGGTGAATGTCGCCAGAAACTGCGGAAGCGAACCGGCGAAGGTTTCTTCCACAAACTTTTCGCTTTGCAGAGCGGCAAACTCCTGCTTGTTCATCAAGGATGAAACCGTGCTGTCTTTATTCTGAAAAATCCCGCAGACCTAAGAGTCAATAGCCAATCAGGATAGGAATATGGCCGGCTTGCGAGAAAAATACTACCCGGTTCAGAGAACTTTTGGCTGACTTTGAAAGTCTAAAGAGCATAAAGACGTTGAAAAGCGAGGTGTTATAAATGAACAGCTACATAAAAAAATGGGCGGCGCTGCTCCTTCTGGTGCTGCTTTGTGCCGTGCTCTCAGGAATTGCCGGTTGCCGGTCCGAAGGCCAATCCGCCTATGCTAAACCGGCCGATTATGTTGATCCGCGCCTGGTCCAGGTCAATACGGAGTTTGCCCTGGACCTGTTCCATGCACTCCGGGAAGAGGCTCCCGGCGAAAACATTTTTATCTCTCCGGCAAGCGTTTCCCTGGCTCTGGCCATGACTTACAACGGGGCAGCCGGAGATACCGCTGCGGCCATGGAAGAGGTGCTGAAGCTTGAGGGGATGAGTCTTGAAGAGGTAAACGAAGCCTGTGCTGATCTGCGCACCATTCTGCAGAACCCGGACCCTAAAGTGGAGCTTGCCATCGCCAACTCCCTCTGGGCGCGCCTCGGAGTTGACTTTTATGAGGACTTCCTGCAGCGGAACAGTGATTATTACGGGGCAGAGATAGCATCACTGGATTTTGATCTTCCTGATGCCGCGGCAACGATTAACAAGTGGGTGGAGCAGCAGACAAAGGAAAAAATTAAAGACCTCATTGAGCCACCCATCGATTCCGATACGGTACTTTTTCTGCTTAACGCCATCTACTTCCAGGGCGATTGGCCGAAGCCTTTTAATGCCGATCGTACACGGGAGGTTCCTTTCCACCTGCCGGACGGAAGCAGCATAGAGCACCCTGTCATGTTCCAGGAAGGAGAATATCCATACCTGGATGGTGACGGATTTCAGGCGGTCGGCTTGCCTTACGGGGAAAACGGGCGCATCAGTATGTATATCTTCCTGCCTGATCCCGGGGAGACCCTGCAGAGCTTTTATGGCAAGCTTGACCCCGCACAGTGGGACAGCTGGATGGCATCATTTGGAGACACAGAAGGAGCGGTAGGGGTTCCCCGCTTTGAATTCACCTATGAGGCTTCCCTCAACGAAGTCCTCAAAACGCTGGGCATGGAGATTGCCTTTGATGACAGAGCAGCGGATTTCTCCTCTATGCGCCCCACTCCTCCCCGTCTCTATATCGGGGAAGTCAAGCACAAGGCCTTTGTGAAGGTAGATGAACAAGGAACCGAAGCCGCTGCGGCAACTTCGGTAGGGATAGAAGAAATGTCGGCTCCTCTGGACTGGTTTTCCATGATCGCAGATCGCCCGTTTTTCTTCAGTATCATCGATAACAAAACCGGCTCCATTCTGTTTATGGGCTCCGTCACCAACCCTTTGCTGGAATAAGTGCAGATAAGATATTCTCCGGAAGCAGAACATTACCTGTGCGTCTTGGAAACATGGGGTTTTTTACCATTAATCTGCTTCATAAATTGCTAGCTAGATCTCATTAAGGGGGTAACATGATGATAAAGGAAGGGTTCAGACGATTTTATGTAATATTCCTGGCTGTTTTACTTATTTTATCCGTTTATCTGCTAGTAAACCGCACACATACAGCATATCCCGGCATGGAAAATGTGGCGAACAGCGAAGCTGACCTTTTCGGCTGTTATGAGTTCGACGAGTGCCTGTATATGAACCCGCTCAGCTCATTTATCCCATTAAAAGGGTTTATGCCGTATGTTTATGGAATCGGAGAGGACTCGCTTGTTATCGCCGATACCGAAACCGGCCATCTGGAACAACTGCCGGCACAATATGAAAAGACACCTGTGGCCAAAGACGAACTCTCCTCCAGAACAGAATTTATGCTTGAGGCATCCCGGTTCCCCAACCTGTCACAGTACAGGGAACGCTGGCTGCGTGCTGTCTTCACCGGCGAAACGGGGCAGCAATACGACTTGTACCACTTGTATCAGATGGATGGAGAAATATGGCTGGTCAGATTGAACAGCGACAGACTGTGGAGCATTTATAAGCTACTCAAGACGGAGAGGACCAATCTCGCGGATCTTGAAGGCGCACTCAAGGCGCGGGACAGCGCCCCCGTAGGGCTGCGGCAGATGGCTATGAGGGACGTCTATGACCTGGCCCGAAAAGGCGAAAGCCTGACGCTCCATGATTTTGATCAGTTTGACAGCAAGGCCGTCGGCTCAGGCTTTATGATCATGCGCTACGATGTCGAGGGCGGTTGCGCGCTCACCGTCCACAGCGACACGCCGGATTCAGCGCCCGACTATACGCGTCTTTCCAAACGGGGCTGTGACCCGTTTGACGAAGCCCTGACCGTCGATATCCGCGCCGGAACCCAGGCGGTCGCGGCCTATCTGAATCCTTTGTACTCGCTGAGGAGCTTAAAAATTGAGGACAGCCACGGCGGTGCGGCACCCCGGGAACTCATTTACGAATACAACGGTTACCGGTATTACCTGAATACAACCCGTGCTGCTCAGGTTTTTATTACCTTTGAGAACGGCGAGCGGCTGCCTCTCAAGCAAGCGCTGGAGGAACGCAGGTTGATTGTTGAGGACGCTGTGGCAAACGGGCTTTATAATGTCTCCATGGAACCTGTTGACAACCCACTGGGCGGTGCATTTTCAATCCTGCATCATCCGCACAAGTTTGCTTTTGACAATGAGGAATTTTACCCGTCTGCGTCTTTTATGTTTGTCGTTTATAGGGAAAATATTGCCACATACTTCGACATCGCGGAGCTTGCGGAGATCCTCGCACTTCAGGACAGGAGTGAGCTTGCGGGCAAGCTGCGCCAAATCATCAGGACAAACAATCTCCAGGTCATTGCCGGCAAAGCGTATATAACGGAGGCCGGCCTTGCCGAGGCGGGCATCGCCATAGATATCGGCTGGATGCTCAGTTCACACACACCGGTGAGCTTCATTTCAGGAACGACTAGCCTCGATTGGTCGAGTTAACTGCTTAACCATTCCGTTAAACTATTTGAGGCATATTCTCGCATAATCCGGCTCGCCATTGCGTACACTGTGTACATAGTGTACAATGGAGGTGAGGTAGGTGAGTTTTATGCAAACAATACCGGCAACGG